>JAGHDR010000226.1 GCA_021159825.1 Deltaproteobacteria bacterium
CAACAGGCCATCGTGCTGGACCCCACAAACAAAAACGCACGCTTTAACCTGGAGTTGACTCTCCGAGAATTGGAGAAGCAGAAAAAGCAGGAGGAGGAAAAAAAGAAGCAACAGCAACAAAAGGATCAAAAGAAAGAAGACGACTCGCAAAAAGAAAAAAAGGAAGGTGGGAAGAAATCATCACAGGATAAACAACAGCAGAAGAAGCCGGATCAGAAAAAGGAAAAGGGGGCTGAAAAAGAACCACAAGATGCCGGTGATCAAAAACCGCAGCAGGCAGACGAACCGGAAGCCCGGAAACCCGAAGAAATTCCCGCCGCCCGAATTCAGAAACAGAAAGCCGAGGCACTGCTGGATAACATCAAGGAAGATCGGGCGCAATTCTTGAAGTTTCAGGTTCCCGAAGCCAAGGGCCGGGGAAGGTCGTCGGGAAAGGACTGGTGATATGAAAAAGATTGTTTGCCTCCTTTTGTTCCTTTCCACGCTGATCCTGACGGCTCTGCCGGTTAACGCAGAAGTTTCCGTGACCCTTAACCTGGATCATCGGGAAGCCACCCTCGCAGATTCCATTCAGCTCCAGGTGCGTGTGTCCGGCACAAGGCGCAGTGACGCCCCTCCGACCATTGAGGGGTTAGAACCCTTTCACGTGACAAAGGGAGGGAGTGCCAGCCGGGTTGAAATCGTTAACGGCCGGTATCATTCAGGTGTGGATTATACTTATTATCTTCAACCCAAAAAAAAGGGTGTGTTTCAGGTGGGACCCGCCGGCATCAACGTGGATGGGAAAACGTCCCGAAGCAATGTGGCCACCCTGAAGGTGATGGCCGACGGTAATGCATCGGGATCGGAAAATGGGCCGGTTTTTTTGACAGCGACGCTGGGGTCCAAAAAGGTCTATGCGGAACAACAGGTTCCCTACACCCTGAAGTTGCATCTTCGCACCAACGTGAGCGATATTTCACTGGATCTGCCCGAGACCAACGAACTCACCTTTCGGCAGCTGGAAAAACCAAAAGAGTACCAGACCATTTACCAGGGTCTTTCATACCGAATTCTGGAAGTTTCCTACGGGGTCATGCCCCTGAAGCCCGGACGCTTCCGCATCCCGCCGGCCCGCATGGGGCTGACGGTTTACAGCGCTCGGAAGCGAACACCCAGGGGGTTGTTTGACGATCCGTTTTTTGGCGGTGCCCTCAGGAGCGGGCGGCCCCTGACCGTTTCCAGCGAACCCCTTGCGCTCGAAGTACTGCCCTTTCCCGAAAAAGAAAAACCCGAGTCTTTCAGCGGTCTTGTGGGGCGATTCACCATTGAGGGAAGCCTTTCCGGGTCGGAGGTTCACGTGGGGGACTCCGTGACCCTCACCCTTCGCCTTTCGGGAAAAGGCAATGTCAACCGTCTGCCGGATTTGAAAATGCCGCCATTGGATTATTTGAAAACTTATGCCGATGAGCCGGTGTTTCAGACCCTCGCCGGCGCCGATGGATTGACCGGGTCCAAAACCATGAAATGGGCTCTGGTGCCGGGTAAGGAAGGCCGTTATACCATCCCCCCGTTTACAATCAGCTATTTTGATCCTGAAGCCGAAACCTATCGGACCCGAAAAACGCCGCCGTTGGTTTTAAAGGTTTTGCCCGGAGAAACGCAAACCCTTGTGACAACCCCGCAGACGGAAAAATCAAAAGACCCCTCAAAGCCCGCCAAACAGGAAGTAAAAGAAATCGGCCATGACATCCTTCCCATCTACACCGCAATTTCGGGGTTGAAAGATGACGGTGGGTTGTCATCAAAGGCAATGGGCCCCGGCAACCCGTTTTGTTGGGCCATACTATTTACGCCTTTTCTGGTGTTGGGGATGGTTTTTCTGGGGTTTCGGTTGAACAAAAAGTCCGACCGGACCATTTACGCTCAGCGGGCCAGAAAAGCGGCCCATGTTTTCCTGAAAGAATGCCGCCGCGACCACAAAGATGCGAACGGCATGATGATCGCCGTTCGGGATTATATGAATGATCGCTTTCAGTTATCCCTTGGGTCCCTGACCCCGGTTGATGTGCCGAAGCTCTTGATGGAAAAAGGAGTTCACCCGGATACGGCGGACAGACTTCGGGATGTTCTGGAGGAACTTGAAGGTCGCATCTACACGGGCGGGGAGGCCACCTGTGATTCAGCATCCAGAGACATTCCGGAAATTATCAAACAGATTGAAAAGGAGCTGCGGTGAAATATCGTTTTCTGTTGCCCATCATTTTCGCTCTGACAGCCGCTTTTCCGGTGTCGTCGGCCTTTGGCCAAAACCATCAGGGGGGCAAAGGATGGGAGGAAATTTTCTATCAGGCCAATCAGGATTATCGGGAAGGGAATTTTCAAGAGGCCGCCACTGGCTACCAGCAGTTGATTCGCACGGACCATGATGCACCCCGCATCCAGTACAACCTGGGGAACGCCTGGTTCAGGATGAATCAGCTGGGCCGGGCCATCTTAGCCTACGAACGGGCCCATATTGCCATGCCCCGGGATGCGGATCTCAACTTCAACCTGGCCCATGCCCGGGATCAGATGGTGGATGCCATTCCCCCTTCAAGGGGATTTTTCAGTATGGCGTTTTTCTGGTTGCCGACCGTCAGCCGGAGTGAGCTGTTCTGGTGTTTTGCGATCCTGAACCTGCTGCTCTGTGCCGCCCTTTTGATCCGCCTGTTTCACCGGTCCGAATGGCTTTTCTATATGTTGCTGCTGGTGCTGTGCCTCTGGCTGGTAACAGGGCTTTCCCTCGGGATGAAATGGGCCCAGGTCCATGATGACCATCGGGCCGTTATTTTGCAAAAAGAGGTCGAGGTTCTGGCAGGGCCCCACAAGGGGGATACACTCCTGTTTAAACTGCACGAAGGCGCCATCGTGAAACAGGAACGCTCCGAAGGAAAGTGGCGGCTCATTCGACTGCCGGACAAAAAACGGGGC
>JAGHDR010000218.1 GCA_021159825.1 Deltaproteobacteria bacterium
GCTGGCCCAAATGCGAAACTGTCCTGTTAGTGTTTGAATTTGTCTATGATGGTCTACAAAAAGGGGCCATCGGGATCAACCTCGGTAGAAATGTGTGGCAGCATCCCCATCCCCTGGCCGTCATGAAAGCTCTCAATGCCGTAATCCACAGCAGCGCCACACCGGAGCAGGCCCTTGATCTTTTTGAAACCACCCGGCGGGAAAAACCCTAAATACCCCATATGATGCCATGACTCCAAAAAATATGCGTGTCCTGATGTATTATGCAAACCGGGATGTCCGCGTTGAAACCATGCCGGTTCCTGAAATCGGACCGGATGAACTGCTTCTGAAGGTTTTTGCCAGCGGCATCTGCGGCAGCGACGTGATGGAATGGTACAGGCGGAACAAAGTCCCCCTCGTGCTGGGCCATGAGGTAGCGGGAGAAGTGGTGTCAACCGGCGACCAGGTCGAAAAATTCAAGCCCGGCGACCGCGTGGCCGTTACCCACCACGTTCCCTGCAACACCTGCCATTACTGCCTTTCGGGACATCATACGGTTTGCGACACCTTGCTCAGAGGCACCCACTTCGATCCGGGAGGATTTGCGGAATACCTGAGAGTTCCGGGCATCAACGTGGATCGCGGGGTCTTTCCCATCCCTCAAGATATGACCTATGGCGAAGCCTCATTCATGGAGCCCCTGGCCTGCGTATTGCGCGGGCAGAAAACCGCCGGCCTCAAACCGGGGCAAACGGTCCTGGTGCTGGGAAGCGGCATATCCGGGCTTCTCCACGTGGGCCTTGCCCGCGCCCTGGGAGCGGGTCTGATTGTGGCCGTTGACACCATCCCCTATCGACTGCAAAAGGCCGGGGAAATGGGCGCCGATCTGGCCCTGCATGGGGACGATGACGTCATAACAGCGCTTCGCCGGGCCAATGACGGCCGCCTGGCGGATCTGGTGATCCTCTGCTTTGATGGATTCATTCCGCTGGCCGTGAAAGCCGTGGAAAAAGGGGGGACAATGCTGTTTTTTGCCGGCGCCCCCGAGGGCGCCACCCTTCCGGCAACCATCAATGACCTGGTCTGGCGTACGGAAATTACCCTCACCAGTTCCTATGCCGGCGCCCCCATCGACTGTAAAACAGCGCTTTCACTGATTAAGGAAAAGGCCGTCCAGGTTTTCAGAACGGTCACACACCGGTTGGCCCTAGCTGAGGGCCCTTCAGGATTCGGATATGTTTGTGCGCCCACCGAGCACGACTGCATTAAAATTATCATTGAACCTCATATGAAATAGCAAAGTGTCGCGACACAAATTGAAACCAGCCGACAGTCTGAATTTCGGAGAAATTTCAATATTGAAATTTAATTTCTGAAGATCTATAGCCCATGGGTAAACGCCTTATCATCATTCTGAGCCTTTTGACACTTTCGGCCTATGGGTGGCCGGCGTGGACCCGGGTTTCAACCGCTCCCATGACAAACGCATCCTTCTCCTCCCTCCCCCGTTCAGAACCCTCCGAGAACCATACCCCCTTCATGGATCAAGATTTCATCAATCAAAATTCCGGAACAGGCATGGTGCATGTGGGATCCATTTGTGAAATGCCAAACAATCAGCTTGGAGCGGTCTGGTATGGCGGGACCCGGGAGGGGGCCAAAGATGTGGCAATCTTTTTTTCAAAAAAACCCTCCGGCTCCAACGCAACCTGGTCAACACCGAGGATCATTGTGGATCGGACATCCGCCACCCGGGAACTCAACCGGTACATTCGCAAGGTGGGCAACCCGATCCTCTTTTCAGGCCCGGGGAAACAACTCCGGCTGATTTATGTGACCATCACTTTGGGCGGGTGGTCCGGCAGTTCCCTTAATGTAAAAACCTCCCAGGATAGCGGGCACACCTGGACTGACAGCCGGAGACTCACCCTCAGTCCCTTTTTCAACATCAGTGAACTGGTCAAGGGTCGTCCCTTGCCCATTAACATGAAAGGGGGGGGTAATGAAAACCGGGATCATTTTGCCGTTCCCATCTACCACGAATGCCTGGGCTATTTTCCCGAAATCCTTTGGATTGCATTTTCCCGAAAAAATCAAAGCATCATTTATGAAAAAAGCCGCATGGCCGGGGGGAACGCCTTCATACAACCTTCAATTGCACCAGAAAACGCCCATTCCGCCACCACCTTTTACCGATGCATTTCCCCGGTCCGGCACATTGCCATGGCTCGGACCGATGATGGCGGCCAAAGCTGGTCTTTGCCGAAGTTTCTTGATCTGCCCAATCCGGATTCAGCCCTAGACGCGCTGCCCTTGTCCGGAGGTCGCATCCTACTGGCCTTTAATGACAGCCCGAACCATCGGGAAATTCTTCAGCTCGCCGTTTCCAGTGATCGTGGTCTCAACTGGATTCGCATCCATACCCTTGAAAACAGCCCGGATCAGGAATTCTCCTACCCCTATATGATCAGGGGGCAGAATGGATTGATCCATCTGGTCTATACCTGGGAAAGAAAACGGATCAAGCATGTGGTTTTCAGCGAGGCCTGGGTTGATCAAAAACTTGAGCAGGCATTCGAAAAATGACGACGGTATTCTCCTTTGTTTTCCCATTTCTCCTCATGATGGCCCTATGCCAAAGGGTTATGATATTACTTGGGAAACGCCCCACAGGATGGATCCTCACCGCTATCCTCGCTTCAGTCTCGGTACTGACGGTTATCCTGCCCATTTCAGGGCTTACTGCGGGACGTTGGTTGATCAGCCTTTATGCCGACCCCAGTATTCCACTGACCGCCCTTCTTTTTTCATGGGTTCTGAAAAATGCTTTTCAAGTAAACCTGCTGGATGTGAGTGCCATTCGAACGGCCCAGGTTTTTTCACTTTTGGCGGGTGCCGCTCTTTATCCGATGGCTTTGGGTGTGGGCGCATTTGATCCTTATCCTGCGGGCTGGCATTTTTCCTGGCTTTTTGTTATTCTTTTGGGTGTCACTTTAGTGATGCTTTTCCTTAAAAATCGATTTTCCGTGGTCCTTATGGCAACCATTTTGGCTTATAATCTCCACCTATTGGAATCCGGCAATCTCTGGGACTACATGGTAGATCCGATTCTGGTTCTCGTGGCCATTGCGGGACTGATCGCACGAATGGTTACAGCATGACGCTATACAGATACATATTCAGGGAAATATGGCCGACTTTCTTGGCGAGCCTCTTTGTTTTTATCTTCATCATGATGGCAGCCCGGATGCTGTCCATCACTGAACTGATTGTAACCCGAGGCGTTCATCTGTCCCAGGTGGCCGGCATGGTGCTTTTCCTGCTCCCCGATATTTTGACCTTCGCGCTTCCGGCGGTCACGCTGATGAGCGTGGTTGTGGCATTTCTCCACCTCTCCGCAGACAATGAGATTATTGCCATGAAGTCTTCCGGAATCAGCCTCTACCAGATGTTGCCGCCGGTGATCGTTTTCTCCCTGATGGCTTTTGTGGCCTGCCTGACCATCAGCGTTTTCGCCGCTCCCTGGGGAAATCGATCATTTAAAGACCTGTTGTTCAAAATTGCCGAGACAAAAGCGGATCTCGGAATCAAAGAGCGGGTGTTCTGTGAACCTTTTGGAAACCTGGTCTTCTATGTAAACAGCTTTTCACGGGAGGAAAGGCTGTTAAAAGACGTTTTTGTGGTGGACCGACGGGATCAGGAAATGACAAACACCATCGTTTCCGATGAAGCACAGATTATCGTGAGACCGGCGGAAAGAACCATTACCCTGCTGTTTCTGAAAGGGACCATTTTTCTGGTTGAAAAAAGCCTTGAAGCCTCCCGAACCATTAAATTCAACACCTATGCCTTGAACATCGGACTTAGAGATGTTCTGGCCGATCTGGCTTCCAGAAAAAAGGCCCCCCATGAACTTTCCGTTTCACAACTGATCGCACAATTGAAAAACACGCCGGATACCCATGAGGAATACAGCCGGACCATGCGAGAACTACTAGAGAAACTCTCCATCCCTCTGGCCGTGTTTTTCATGGGGATCATCGGGGTTCCCCTCGGTGCTCAAATACGGGGTCGGGGACGCTCCACGGGAATCAGCGTCAGCCTTATGGTCTTTTCCGTGTTTTATCTGATTCTGATGATCATTCGAAGTGTCTGTTCAACGGGTGCCCTTTCTCCGGTTTTCGGCATATGGATTCCGGATCTTTTCCTGATTGTTTCCGTTATTTATCTCCTTCGCCGTGCTTCGAATGAACGTCCGATCCATCTTATGCCCCGATTTTCTTTTTTAAGAAAGAAATTTGAGGAAGAAACTGGGGCGCTAAAGTGAAAAAGGATGACCCATGCCATTGTACCTCTCTTTTTTTGGGATAAGCTTTGCCCTTGCACTCATATTAACGCCATTCATCAGGAAACTGGCATTAAAATCAGGGCAGGTGGCCATCCCCAGGGACAACCGATGGCACCGTAAAGAAACCGCCCTTCTGGGCGGTGTCGGTATTTTTTCATCCATAATAATCACATGGTTATCGGGTGCACTGTGGGCGGGCTGGAGCACTTTCGGTCAGCCCTATCTTCCCATGGTGCTCTGCGCTTCCGGGATATTCCTGCTGGGTTTGGCCGATGACATTTTCAACATGGACCCCCAGCACAAGCTGGCCGGGCAGGTCATCCTCACCGCCATCCTGCTGTTTTTCGGTTTTCGCCTCGGCTGGACGGACTACAAAACCCTCGACCTGGTTTTTTCCATCCTCTGGATTGTGGGCATCACCAATGCATTTAACCTTCTCGACAACATGGACGGCCTTTCATGCGGTATCGCATTTATTGCCGGTGCTTTTCTGTTTCTTTATCACTATCTCAACCCGTCCCCGGACACCTTTTCGGGTCCCGGACTTTTACTGCTGAGTACATACCTGGGATCCATCCTCGGCTTTCTGGTCTATAATTTTAATCCCGCCTCCATATTTATGGGGGATGCGGGCAGTCTCTTCATCGGCTTTGTTCTGGCCTGTCTTGCCATGACAGGGACCACGTCGGCTGCGGGCGGAGAAACCAGTTTTTTCCACCTGCTCTCGGTTATTTTGATACCAGTGCTGATCCTCTTCATCCCCATTCTGGATACGGGTTTTGTCAGCCTCATGCGCAAGCTTTTTCGCAGGCCTATTTCCCAAGGGGGGCGGGATCATTCCTCCCACCGCCTGGTGGCCATTGGCTTTTCCGAGAAAAAAGCCGTACTGGTTCTTTATGCATTTTCCATCGTCTCAGGCCTGCTGGCCCTGGCCATAAACCGTCTTAATGTGGGCACCAGTGCGGTCCTTATCGTACTGTATCTATTGTTTATCCTTTTTTTCTGGATTTATCTGGCCAAGGTCAAAGTCTATTCTGAAAAATCGATCATCGATCATCCCTCCGGCATGATGACACCCCTGATCATCGAAATGACCTACCGAAGAAGACTTTTTGAAGTGCTCCTCGACCTGGTTCTGATTACCGTGGCCTATTATACGGCCTATCTTCTCCGTTTTGAGGGAGATCCCGGCCTCAATTTTGATTTTTTTCTGAAATCACTTCCCATTGTCATCGCCTGCCAGATTTTATTCTTTTTCCTTTTCGGTGTTTATCGCGGAGTATGGGAAAACACCAGTGTCCGTGATCTGATCTCCTATGGAAAAGCCATCACCGCCGGAACCATCGCCCCAATCCTGCTGCTCTTGTTTCTTTATCGGTTCTACAGCTTTTCCCGGGCCGTGTTTGTGATTTACTGGGGGCTCATGTTGATGCTGGTAAGCCTGACCCGCCTCTCGTTCCGCCTGCTGGAAGAGGGAATCCGCCGGGGAAATGAAAAGGGTAAACCCGTCCTGGTTTACGGGGCCGGGTTTGGCGGTCAGATACTCCTCAAAGAAATCGAAACCAACAAAACCCTGTCTATGACCATCAAGGGCTTCATGGACGATAATCGTGATATTCAGCGAAAACGGGTTCGCGGTTATCCGGTGCTGGGGGGAATCCATGACCTTGAGAAGATCCTGCGCGAGCAGCCTGTCAAGGAAATCATCATTTCTTTCAGAGAAAACAGTGCCGATAAAAGAAGAGAAATCAAAAAATTATTGGAAAATCTTGGTGCTGAAGTGGACGTTCGGGAAATGAAACTCACCATCAGTTAGTCACGCGGCGTTTTCGCGCCAGTTCCTGTTTATCCGCCACCTCATCCGATTCATCCACGATCTCGCGACCCAGGATTTCTTCGAGAATGTCTTCAAGGGAGATCAATCCGGCCAGGCCCCCATACTCATCAATCACCGCAAAAAGATGTCGCTTCAGTTCCAGAAACTCCCCCAGGACCCTGTTCAGACGGGCGGTGTCCGCCACAAAATGGATCGGGCGCATCAAATTCGCCAGGGGGTCTTCCGTCTGTTCTCCGGCGAGGGCCACCAGAATATCCCTGGTGTGAACAATCCCCACCACATCTTCAGGGCTTTTATCAAACACAGGAATGCGGCTGTGTTCCCATCTGCCGGCAGCCTTAACGGCTTCCGATAATGTAAGCTGCCGGTTCAGGGAAAATATGACGGTCCTGGGTGTCATCACATCCTTGGCCATTTTTTCTTGGAGGGTCAGCACCCGTTCAATGGCCTGCTCCTGGAATATCTTGATTCCCCCTGTCCGCCTGCTCGAGCGGGCCATAACCTGAATCTCTTCAGCCGTTACGGCCTCATCTCTTGATCCCCGCCCAATCAGGCGTGTGATGCGGCCCATCAGCCATATGATCGGCGTCATAGCCCACACCAGCCCTTTCAGTGCATGGGCCACCGGCCCCGCAAGGGATCTACCATACACCACACCGGCCGTTTTGGGGATGATTTCCGAAAAAATTAAAATGGTCAGGGTAAAAATCGCTGAAAAATAACCGAGCCACTGGTGGCCGAAGACAGCCGTAGCCGCGGCACCGGCAAATGCGGCGCCCGCTGTATTGGCGATGGTGTTGAGGGACAAAATGGCGGCAATGGGCCGCTCCACATTTCGGCGGAGACGCCTGAAGGTTCTGCCCCCGAATTTACCCCCCTGGATCATGGCTTCCACATGCCACTGAGGAACAGAATAGAGCACGGCCTCAAAAAGGGAACATACGGCAGATATCAAAATGGCGCCACCAACGGCAAGGATCAACTGTAACACGGTTCCACCTCCGCCATTTACGCGGTTAACATTTACAAGGAATTGAGCTTCATTTTCCTCAGGTCTTCAGACTTATTGATATTGGAAAAAGATTTGAGTTCCGGGTCAAATCGTCGCATCTCATGCTCTTCCACATACCTCACGGATACAGACTGAAACAGCTGAATGGTCTGATATTCGCCATTATAAATCAATTGTTCGATCTCCGGGAGGCAGTTTTGGGTGTAAAGGGCATGGAGCGCTTCAAATTTCCCGGAAAAGGTCGGCACCACCACATCAAAGCCCTGACGAACACTCGCCAGATATCGAATCAAATCAGAATTGAGGAAAGGCATATCGCAGGCCACAAAAAAGCCGGCGTTTTTTGAAATGACATTCAAGCCTGTAAAAATACCCCCCAGAGGCCCAAGCCCCTTAATTTTGTCCACAAACATGGGCAAGTTCAAGAATACATAGTCATCAGGGGTATTGGTGACGACCACAATGGAAGGAAACAGGTTTTCCATAACCCGCAGCACCCTTTTGATGAGGGGAATTCCGTTGATATTGACCAGGGCTTTGTTCTTTCCGTAACGGCTGCTCTTCCCCCCCGCGAGAATAACCCCTGAAACACCGTTTATAAACCCTTCATCCATATCAATATCCTTTGATTTTGATTGACATCCGCCCACAAAATGATATGGTGAACTGTTTTTTTCAAGCTGTGGGGGCGTTGTAAAAAAACGGCCACGCGCATAAAATCCAGATCAGGCTTTGCCGCCCGGAAAGGAGCATTTTGAGTCGAAACGATTTAATTCAATTGGAGGGCGTCATTGCCAAAGTCCTTGGCGGTGGTACCATGGAAATTGAATGCAAAAATGACATCACGGTGAGGGGTGTTCTTTCAGGTAGAATGAAAAAACACCGGATCAAGGTGATGGTTGGCGACCGTGTTCAGGTCAGCGTATCTCCCTATGATACAACCCATGGCTTGATTACCTACCGCTTTTAGGCCTTCACCCGGCCCGCATCAATCCCTTTCGCAGATTTCCACCAGAACACCGTTGGTTTCTTTGGGATGGATGAATGCGATTTTTGCGCCCCCGGCGCCGTGGCGCGGCGTTTGATCGATCAACCGAACACCTTTTTCCTTGAGTTCCGCAAGGCACTGGTTGATATCGTCCACACGAAAGGCGATATGTTGGATTCCTTCACCCCGTTTTTCAATATATTTTGCCACCGGTCCATCGGGTTCTATAGACTCCAGTAATTCCACCTCGCTATCCGTGATGGGGATAAACGCCACATTCACTTTCTGTTCCGCCACCGTTTCAATATCCTCAATATCAAGCCCCAGCACGTCCGTGTAGAATTTACCGGCCTGTTCGATGCTTTTAACGGCAATGCCGATGTGATCGATGTTTTTAATTTTCATATTGTTTTCTCCCTTTGTTTCCTCTCTGAGGATCCTGTTGAAAAAATGTGGTCCCAAAGGACACGTTGTTGACCGTACTTTTCCAATAAGGCCTTGCCTTTGGGTTTTGAGGTTATTATTATATCCCTCACGGTAGTGAATTGAAAGAAAGAAATTTTGTAACCTCAAAAGGGTTACTTTACGATTTGTATTTAACCTCAACATGAAAAGAAATCACTCAAACCCGGAAAGGATGATAATGAAAACCAAAACAATTGTTCGCAACCTAACCCTTCTTGCTTTATCCGTGCTGTTTTTATTGAGCCCTGTATCCGGTTTTTCCGAGGAACCTCAAAAACTGGCCGTCCTCCCCTTCACCATGAATTCCGACCGCGACCTTAATTTTCTTCGGGAAGGCATCATGGACATGCTGAGTTCCAGGCTCGCCTGGAAGGACAAGCTGGAAATCATTGAAAAGGGTATCGTCAAAAAGGAATTTTCCGCCGTGCCGGGACCCATGAATGAAGCGAAAGCGCTTACCATCGGCAAGGCGCTTGGAGCGGATTATGTTATTTTCGGAAGCCTCACCGTATTCGGGGAAAGCGTCAGTCTTGATGCCAAAATCCTGGATGTGAAAAAATCGGAAGCCCTGATCACCGCCTACGATCAGTCAAAGGGGATGGACGGAGTCATTCCCACAGTCAACCAGTTTGCGGAAAACATCAACGCGAAAATTATGGGAAAGGATGTCCCCTACAAGGAACAGAGACCCGGTGAGTTTGCCCAAACTGCGCGTGATGAGGGAGCGCTGGTCAACGTTGGCAAAGACGCGGAAGGGTCGTACAAAAAGCCTTCGTTCGTTAAACGGTATAAACTTGAAATCAGGGGCCTGGACGTGGGAGACTTGGACGGTGATGGTAAAACCGAACTGGTTTTCATCGATAAAACAAACGTTTATGTTTACAAATGGCAGAAGAAAGGCCCTTATCTTTTCAAAACCATTGAAGGGAGCTGGTCCCCCAATTACATCTACGTGACGGTGGCCGATCTCGACGGAAACGGCAAAGCTGAGATTTACATCTGCAATCTCACCGCAACCAATACCGGTTCCTTTGTTCTGGAATGGGACGGGGCCAAATTCAAGGAAATCGTCCACGGCCAAACATGGCTCATTCGTGTGGTGGATCTGCCGAGCAAAGGAAAGGTGGTCCTGGGCCAGAGACGGAACGCTGAAGGCAATTATATGGGCGGCGTTCACCGATTGAAACGCCAGGGAAATGAACTGGTTTCAGTGGAGACCCTCGACCTGCCCCAGTTCAGCAACGTGTTCAACTTTACGCAGTCCGATCTTTCCGGAAAAGGATCTGTTTTCACCACGCTCCTCGGTCCCTGGGAGCACCTGCAGGTATACAACCCGGTCGGTGAACGGTTGTGGAAAAGCGATGATTTTTTTGGTGGAAGCCTCTGCTATATGGAATGGATGGATCCGGATGTAAACCAAATGGCCCAAACGGCCGTAAGGGTTTTTATTTCATCCCCGATCCTCACCTACGATGTCAACAAAGACGGAAAAAAAGAAGTGGTCATCTGTAAAAACGATTCCAAAGCCGGCAGATTATTTACGGATTTCCGGTGGTTCGGCAGCGGACGGGTTCATTTCATGGACTGGGATGAGGCCGGTCTGGTATCCCGGTGGACCAGCCAGAAACTTTCCGGCACGGTTGTGGGATACCAGGTGGCAGATGTGGACAACGACGGCTTGATGGAACTGGTGGTAGCCAATATCACCAGCGAAAGTTATTTTATCGGACTGCCCAAGAGTCGGCTTGTAGTATATGATCTGGAATAGCCGAAGATATCAGCGCATCATTTCTTGACTTTTAACAAGAGCACGAGCACTCTGATCAAAAGGAGGTTTTCTTCATGCACAAAAACAGCTCTCTAATGCTTTTGCTCGTCATTGTTTGGTGTCTACCTTGCGTCGTCCGGGCCGGAGACGGTTTTACTCAGCAAGACAGGGAAATGCTTATTCAGCTCAACATAAAAGTACACGAATTGGAAAAAAGGGTCGACCAACGCCTGGATCAGGTGGACAAACGATTCCTGGAACTTCGAGCGGATATGGACAAACGTTTCGAGCAGGTGGATAAACGTTTTGAGCAGGTGGATAACAAGCTCGGCGACATGTTTCAGCTCATTGTGGGTATTTTGGCTACATTTGGCGGAATTGTCGCGGTAACCATTTCATTTGCCCTCTGGGACCGAAGGACCATGATCCGCCCTTTTGAGGACAAGGTGAAAAAAGTCGAAGAAAAGATTGCAGGCAACAAAAAACAAATAAAGTCGCTCATCGAAGCCATGCGGGAGCTGGCGTCTTCTAATCCGAAGGTTGCGGAAGTTCTTCGTTCTTTTTCTCTCTTTTGACGGGTGCATCCCCGCATGGAAAATCCCGGGACTTTCCTTCGAATCACGCGGCCAATCGCTGTCTGACGCCTTCCAAACCCTGCTCCAGCTGGAACAATCGCGCGTCGATTCTGGCCTGCTCTTCTTTGGTTGCGGCTGTCAGGAAAAAGCGGTCTATCCGCTCGTTGTTTGCATCCAGACGATTGACCAGGTCCGAATGCATGTCATCGATTCTTTTATTTGTATCATCGAGTCGTGAAGTCAATTCGGAGCGTACTTCATCAATCCTTTTGTTTACATCATCAATACGGCGGCTCTGATCCGCCAGATGGGTATTGACGTCATCGAGGCGCTTGTTGGTGAGTTCAAGGATGGCCACAATCTTCCGGTTTTCTTCCCGGATCTTTCCCAGCTCAGGGACTATCATGTCCTGGAACATCTTTTTGACGGCTTCTGGTATTTCCATTGCGAACCTCCTGACAAACACTCCCCTATTACTGAACTTCAAGGCATGAAAAATGTTTTCAGTACAAGGGACATCACACCGGCGAGCACAATACCCATCATCCACTTGAAAACGACTATCCGTTTCTCAAGCCGATTGATATCATCTTTGGTTGCAAGCGTTGTTTTCATCGCTTCAGATTCTGATTGATCACATCTTCATTGTCAAAGCTTTTTCATCCATAAAAAAAACCCCCTCCCCAAAAATAAGGGGAAGGGGCAGGATTAAACGCCTATGCTCTCATGTGAACCAAGAGCATAAAAACCGATTAACGATTTAGAAAGTGATCTGGAACTGCACACCGTAGAGGGCATAGTCTCCAAGATCGACCACATCCCGACCGCCCCACTGAATCTCACCGTCGTCATACCACATGACCTCCGGGCGGATTCTGAAACCTTTGGCCAGATCGATGGGAATACTGAATCCCCACATCGTGGACGTCACATCAAGCTCGCGCTGTGAAGTGCCCGCGTAAAAATCAACATTAGTGTTCATCTGGCCGAACATCACATGAGGGGTCACCGGACCAAGTTTGTACGAAACATCAACCCAGTAGGCGTAGGAGTCAGCATCGTTAACCTTGCCGCTGACCGGATTGATCTGGGCGGCGGCGATGGCCGCCGGACCTGAGGTTCCAATCAAACACCGACTGTTGGCCCAGTTTTTACCCCACTGACCTTCTGCCGCAATGCCGAAAGGACCGAAGCCGGCTTTGACGCCCAGAGAACCCGCATAAGAGTCAAGGGAATTGTCAAACCTGCCCAAAGCAGGATTGGTCGCGTCAACGGACCTGTACTGATAGTAGAAGCTGGGGTAGATGCTCACAGGACCGAAATAAAGAGGAACGCCGACATCAATTCGCGGAATCTTGCTGTTGTTCTGGTAATCCGTACCGAGGTCGCCAAGTTGATCATAGGGGTGAAAAAAGCCTTGAGATACCAATACTCCCTGCACCCGTAGTGATGCTCTCTGCACCCGGCGGGCTTCGCCGTTGGGATCCACGAGCGCCACAGCCACTCGGCCCATCTTTCCAAATTTGAAAGTTCCCCTCACCTGGGCAAAACGACCACTGTAGTAGTTACCATATCCCACGCCGACGATGTTGACCGACTCGGAACTGTTACCCAGCATCTGGGAAGGATTCAGGGGTGAAAAAGGCGTGGTACTTTTACCGGCCATGATCTGGAAATCGGGGGTCATATCCCACCAGCCGTAGGCATGCCTCAAGCTAACGCTAACGCCAGCGTCGTCGCCTAAAGTAGCGCCGCCTGAGTCGCTTAAAGTAGTGCCGCCAGCGGCGCTCTCACCAAGACCCAGCTCAATATACATGCCCACATTGTCTTCGTTGGTCCAGCGAGCATACAGACGGGAAATATCCGGCACCTGAATCGCGGTCACCTGATAAGTATCATTTCCCGTTCCCCAGAATCGGGAATTGTTTCCATCCCTGTTCAGATAATAGAAATCGGTAAAGATGATACCGCCCAGCTTAACTTTTGCCATGGCCGGTACGGTAAAGACAACCAGCAACAGCGCTGCAATCCCAACAATAAATAGCTTCTTCATTACTCTCTCCTCCTAAAAAAAAGAATTGTTCCGGGTTAGACGCTAAAAAAAACACTGAAATCTAAAAACCGTTTCAAATATCGCCTCCTTTCATCAATAGAATATGGCTGTCGGCTGTCGGACAGCCGCTCACAATTGTATGTATCTATGCTGATCCTTCGTTACAGCGAACTAGCAAGTTATGAAGGAAATGTCAAGCATTTTTCAAGCCTTCCAAAAGGATATTTTTTGATAGCCCTCCCCCGCCATCTCTTGAATGGCGCAGAAAACCTGATTCCGTCCCGGTTAAAAAGAAAAAATCTTCCTCATTTTCAATCACCATCTCTCTTGACATTCCGAGGGTCGTTGATGATAGTATGGAGTTCACATTTTGATGGCAGGGATAATTGCTTCAAAAATGGTTTCCCAGCACAATTCGAATGTAAATCTCGTTTCCACGCAGAGCATGGGAACGAGGAAATATCGTGGACGTTTGGCCATAGTAAATCCGTGCCAAAAGACACTGATGTTACTGAATTCAAACGGACATCCCATGGATTACTGGATCACTTTTTATCATGTACGGAGGATTATATGAAAAGGTATTATCCAATAATTATTGAGCAGGATAAAGACGGAGTATATATAGTTGAATGCCCTTCATTTAAAGGCTGCCGTAGCTATGGCCATGATATTGAGGAAGCCATTGAAGTTTGTGCCGAAGAGAATATCATTGAGGATCAGCCAATCTTCATTGGAGTACGCGATATCGAGTTGGCTATAGCATGACCAATTACCCCACTTTATCGTTTCGCACCCACCGAGAATGGACAAAACATCCTGGGTCCGGAAAGCAACACAAGACGGGTGGAAAGCCGATTTTCTAGACGTTTCTCAATGGGATATTTACGAAGATTCCCATGTTCCAACGCTCCGCATGGGAACACTGGAACAGATAGATAAAGGGGTAAGTTCAAAGTATAGGAATTTCCATTTTATGCTTAATGAATCCGGCATGATAAAATGTGAGTGTTTTTTTTGAACGTCGAACATCGAACGTCCAACGTTTAACATCGAATGCTGAAATCGCTTCGCTCTGCCTATTTATAAATTGGCGGAATACCTTATTCAAAATTCGATGTTGGACGTTCGATGTTCGATGTTCATCTTTTAAGTCCGCCCGAAGGGCGCTAGGTTCATGACTTTATTAAAATATTTATATTGGCAAGATGGTGAAATATTGTTAAGATACTGGCTTGAGCCATAACACCTAATAAAAACGCCCGGCCATAAGATCGGGCGGCAGGAAAAGCGGAAGAATGTTATTCCGAAAATTTTCCAATGGGATATTCAAAAAGTAAAAAGAGCTCAGGAGAAAACCCATGAAAGTTCTGGTATGCGACCCTCTTTCCCAAGTGGGCATTCAACTTTTCCAGGAAACCCCCGGCATTGATGTGGATGTACCGACCGAACTCAGCCCCCGGGCGCTCAAGGAAATTGTCGGCAGCTATGACGGTCTCATCATCCGCAGTGCCACCCGTGTCACCGCAGACATTCTGGCGTCAGCCCACAAGCTCAGGGTCATCGGCAGGGCCGGTATCGGCCTTGATAATGTGGATATTCCCGAAGCCAGCCGCCGCGGCATCGTTGTCATGAACACCCCCGAGGGGAACACCATCACCGCAGCAGAACATACCATTGCCATGATGATGGCTGCATCACGAAACATTCCCCAGGCAACCGCGTCCCTGAAAGCGGGCAAGTGGGAAAAAAAGAGATTCAAAGGACGTGAGCTCTTCAGCAAGACCCTGGGGCTCATCGGCGCCGGTCATATCGGTCGTGTTGTGGCTGATCGTGCACGGGGCATGGAAATGAAAGTAATCGTTTATGATCCCTATATCAAACCGGAAGCCATTGAAAAACTTGACCTGGAACCGGTCTCCCTGGATGAACTCCTTGCCCGGGCGGATTATATCACCATCC
>JAGHDR010000410.1 GCA_021159825.1 Deltaproteobacteria bacterium
AGGACATCCGCGATCCGATGAAACTCACCCGTGCCGAGCCAGCCGTCCACTTCGGGCATTTCGTTTCGCAATTTATACCCGTAGCGTTGCACAAAACAACCGGTAACCACCAGTCTTTCAAGTATTCCCGTTTTTTTAAAGCGGGCTGCTTCCAGAATGACATCAATGGTCTCTTGGACAGCTTCTTGAAGAAAACCGCAGGTGTTGATCACCACGTACCCTGCCTTTTCAATATCATCTACAACCTCGTAACCATGACGGTTGAGGATACCCAGCATGTGCTCACTGTCCACCCGGTTTTTGGCGCATCCGAGGCTGACAAGAAAAAGGGATTGGGTCTCAGTCATAAAAAAAATTCAGGGGGCCAACGGTTGACCCCGGCTCCAATTCGAGTTATGGATGGATCTCTTTGATCGTAGAAAACCTTGAAATCCAACAGGAGATTTTAATCTATCCCACCACAGATTTATGTCAAGCAAAAGCCGTAACCCAAAACCCGCGGCGGCGCACACGATTCTAAGGGCCTCGGCAAAAAATAAATACGCCATCTGGCTTGTCCTTTGGTCCGTCTACTGCGTTTCATCCACCAGCACATATCCACAAATATGCACAGGCGGATGCGCCTTGCATACGAACCAAAATACGGCGCAATCCGGTGCATTTATTTTTTTCCGAGACCCTTAAACAAGAAACTGAGTGACCGGATCATCATCAACGAGAAAAATGGCCGTCTTTTTTCTTTGACTTTAGGTGAAGGGTTCCTCAATATGCTAGCGGGGTGCGTTTTTAGCCGGTGATCCTCAAACATCAATTAAAATTCCAAGTGGGACTGAATCATGTCTACAGATTTCTACAAAATCCTTGGCGTTTCCAAAGACGCTTCTGAAGAAAAAATCAAAAAGGCCTATCGCAAGCTGGTCCGAAAATGGCACCCCGACATTAATCCGGGCAACAATGAGGCGGAAAACAAATTCAAGGAAATATCCCAGGCTTACGACTGCCTTGGCAGTAAAGAAAAAAGAGCGATTTATGATGAATTTGGAACGGAAGGCCTTCAAGCCGGTTTTGACACCCAAAAGGCCAGACAATATTCCCAAGGGGGGGGATTCCGACAGGGTAAACGGAGCGCCGGCGGAGAAGGATTTGGTCGTTACCAGAGCTATGAAGATATTTTTGGCGATATCTTCGGTTCCGGCATGGGATCATCCGGTTTCCGGTCCCAGGCCCCTTTGCGGGGCAGGGATCTCCAGCATGATATGACCATTGATCTTGTTTCAGCGCTGAGAGGTTTTGAAACGGAACTCTCCATGCAGAAAGCCAAAACCTGCGGGGCCTGCGGCGGATCCGGCAACAATCCCAATTCCACCTTGAGCACATGCGCCTATTGCGGTGGCTCCGGACGACTGGACGTTGCAGAGGGACCCATACATTTCACCAAACCCTGCCCGCATTGCCAGGGCCATGGCCGGACCGGAAAGCCTTGCACAGCATGTGGCGGCAGTGGACAGGTTCCGGGAACTGAAAAAATAAGGGTTACGATCCCGAAGGGCGTAAAAGAAGGCTCCAAGGTGCGTATCGCGGGAAAAGGCGAACCCGCACCCGATGGCGGTCAAGCGGGGGACCTTTATCTGATCATCCACCTGAAACCCCATCCCTTTCTGAAAAGGATCGACGACGACCTTTATATGGATGTCCCCGTGACCGTGAGGGAAGCCATGGCAGGAGGAACCATCGACATTCCAACAGTGGATGGCGCTGTCAAACTGAAAGTGTCTTCCGGGAGCCAGACCGGAAAAGTGCTTCGGTTAAAAGGAAAAGGCGCACCCCATCTCAAAACAAAGACAAGGGGTAATCTCATGGTCAAGCTGGTGGTTAAAGTTCCTCAGACAGAAGACCCGGAGATCCTTGCGGCCGTTCAAAAGATGGACGGCATGTACAAAGAGGGCGTGAGGAGCACCATTAGAATATGATGGCAGAATGTAATCGCAAAAGTCAGGAAATGGGTTTCAGCTTTTTCTCCATTTCCCGTACAAGATCTTTCAGGATAGCGTCAAACTGTTTTCGCATGGCAATCATGCTTTTCCGCATTTGCAGGACCACCTCAACACCGGCCAGATTGACGTCCATTTCATCCATCAGAATTTTTGCAAGCCGTACTTTCTCCATTTCACCGGCGGAGAAGGACTTTCCGGACAGGTCATCACGACAGGAAGGAGACACGATATCTTCTTTTTCCAGGTCATTTAAGAAAGTCTCTTTAACCTGAAAAAATTCAATGACCTCCGTAACGGTCCAGTATTTCTTTGTCATACCAACACACCTTGTCATCTAAAGTGAAATCTAACCAAACGCACCGAATTTGGAATGTTTACAACCGTCTGCTTTATGTGTGATTAATATCATAAGAAAAAACCATTGACAAGTTGATTTCAGCAATAGCGTTGACAATCAAATTGGCGCATACTTCAAAATTGTCGTGGACTTCTTTTTCAAATTTTGATAATCTCAGAGGTTGTGTAAAAATAGATTTTTGCACTTGGGGTCAAAACTAAGGTTTATGGAAACAGGGGGAAGTACTGAATGTTATTGAGCCTCATGAGAAAACATGCCAAGAGCTGGCTGATCAAAGCGTTGATTGCGATCATCGCGGTCGTTTTCGTCTTCTATTTCGGATATTCCTTTACATCTGATCAATCCACAAAAATTGCTTATGTAAACGGTGAGTTGATCAATGGTCCTGAATATGAAAATGTTTATAGAGATATGATCACGTCGCTTCAGGCAAGATATAAAAGCATGTGGAACGACAATATGATCAAAGTGTTTAATCTCAAAAAAAGAGCACTTGAATCACTGATCACACAACGGCTCATGAGCCAGGCTGCCAAAGAGCTGGGCCTTGATGTAACGGAAGAGGAAATCCGGAAAGCGATCATGAACTACCCCGCATTCCAGATAAACGGGCGGTTCGACATGAGACGATACCAATCACTCCTCGGCAACAACCACATGAAACCGGAAGATTTTGAGGCCGGCATCACAGCGGAATTGCTGGACAAAAAACTCAAGCAGTTTCTTTATGCCTTCTTGAATATCACAGACCGGGAAATCCTGGAATACTACACATTTGCCAACGAAAAAGTGAAAATTTCCTTTGTTGAGTTCAACCCGGAAAATTTCAAAGACGCCGTGAAGATCGATGAGACCCAGTTGAAAACCTATTTCGAAAAAAACAAAGAGCAATATCGAATACCCGAGAAAATCAGCGTAGTCTACCTTGAGATCGATCCGAAGGATTTCGAGGGAGAAGTTGAAATCACCGAAAAGGAGATTGAATCCTATTACGAATACAATGCCAAGATGTACAGTCAACCCAAACAGGTAAAAGCAAAGCATATTTTACTTAAAGTCGAGCTGGACGATACAAAAGAAGTGAAGAATAAGGTCAAAGAGCGGGCCGAAAAGGTATTGGAAAAAGCACGCAAAGGAGATGATTTTGCTGCTCTTGCAAAAGAATATTCTGAAGGGCCCTCAAAATCCCAGGGTGGAGATCTGGGTTATTTTAAAACCGGGCAGATGGAACCGCCTTTTGAAGAAGCGGCCTTTGCATTGAAAAAGGGAGAAATCAGCGACCTGGTCCAAACCCGTTTTGGGTATCACATTATCCTGGTGGAAGACATTAAGGAAGCCGGGATGACCCCATTGGGGCGAGTCAGAGAGGACATTCTGGCCGCGTTGACCGGTAACCTTACAACGGAACTGGCTCACGAAAAGGGATTAACCCTTCTGGATCAGATGCCCTATGATGTAGATCTCACCGCTTACGGAAGTCAACACGGCCTTACCGCAAAAAATTCCGCCTTTTTTTCAAAGAATGCGCCGATACCGAATATCAAGGGCAGTGAAAAAATAGCGGCGACCCTGTTTGCGCTGGAGAAAGACGAAGCCAGCGGCCTCATTGAGTTGGGAGGGAAATTTTACATTTTCCAAACAGCTGAGAGTAAAGCAAGCTATCTTCCCGAACTCAAAGATGTCAAAAAGGCAGTTGAGGAAAGATTTATTGCCCATGAGACCCGGGCTGCGGCTGAATCAACATCGGAAAAATACTTGAAATCGCTGAAAGAAGGTAAATCCTGGAAAACCATGTCAACGGAAAACAATCTCCAAATTCAGCAAACCAATTTTTTCACCCGACGGGATCCCATCCCCGACATCGGCAACGCACCCGCATTAAACGAAATGGCCTTCAAGTTGGGAAAAGACCATCCATATACCCAAAAGCCTTTTGTGAACAATAAAGGGGCTTTTGTCATTCGGTGGGAGGGAAAAGAAGGGATTGACAAAAAGAAATACCAGGAAGAGAAAGGCATTTATCGCGATTCACTGACCCAGACAAAACACCAGCGTATTTTTGAAAACTGGATTAAGGATCTGAGAAAGAAGGCTGTTATAGAAATCCTTACCCCCATGGATGGAAACTCGTGACGGACCAATCATTCAATAGCATCAACCGCTTTGCAGGTCTTTAGGGAACTGGAAAAAAATAATATACGCATATCGTGCAGAACTTTTGTTCGTCTTCAAGGCGTGATGATAGGTGCATAGTGAACTATGTGCCTGTTATCACAACGTGGAAGCCGGGCAAAAGGGCAAACAGGATGCGTAGATTATTTTTTGGAAGTTCCCTTAGCCCTAATTTTGAACTTTTTGCCGTTGATGGGCAAAACAAAGCCCTCCCCTTCTTCTTCAATATGCGCCGCCAGCTGATAATAGGCTGCGCGATTGAAGCGTGCGGGGAAAACTCCCTTCTTGACCCTGCAGTAAAGGACATTCTCTTCTCCCAGATACAAGGTATCCGGGATGAGTTCTTCCTCGGTGTCATCACTGAGGCTGACCATGAATCCGGCCCGCTTGCCGCTTTCTTCACGTGGATAGGTTGTACGTTTGACCACAAAGGCCGTGTCTTCCACATCCACATAGCAGTGCTCCCCCCCCCAAAAAATAACGTATTGACCCGCATCGTCCAATTCCATTTGCCGGTAAAAGGCTTGAACAAACTCACGTCGAACCATCTCGACGCCTTTGTGAAACCATCGTCCCTCTTTGTCAATATGAATCAGACATGGCGCAATACCATCTTCAATCGGCGACATACAGCATCCTTTCGTTAAAAAACGTTTATGGGCCTATACATCGCCCGTCGTGACCGCGTCAAGAGAATATCTGATTGCATCCCGTGGCGTTACAGTGTAGAATCCGCTTTTGAAATGAAACCATAATTTAAACCTAACTTCTTTCGGGAGGAGATGGATATGCCGGATGCGGAAGGAATTTTGGGAGCCAGAGGAATCGATGACATGCCACCGGAAAAGAAAAATGCCACCGCGGGTTGGATCAAAGGGGCTGACAATCTGGATTGGGGCATGAAAAACAGGCTCTCCCGCCTGATTGGAGCGGATGGACACTGCCAGTTTCTTCCCATTGACCACGGCTATTTCCAAGGTCCCACGCGATGCCTGGAAAGACCGGCGGAAACCATTCAAAGCCTCGCTCCCTATGCAGATGGTTTATTTGTCACGCGTGGCGTGCTCCGAGCCGCCATCGATTTCCGCATCGATACGCCGATTATCCTGCGGGTCTCCGGCGGCACCAGTGTGGTCGGCGAGGACCTTGCCAACGAAATCATTACCACCTCCATCGAAGATATGCTTCGGCTGAACGTCTCGGCTGTGGGTGTTTCCATTTTTGTGGGAAGCGACTACGAACAGGAAACCCTGGAAAACCTGGCGCAACTCGTAAATGAATGCGAGAATTTCGGAATACCCGTTATGGCCGTCACCGCCGTCGGCAAAGAGATGGAAAAAAGAACCGCCCGTTATCTGGCGCTTTCCTGCCGCATTGCAGCGGAGCTGGGCGCCAGGATCGTCAAAACCTATTATTGCGATGACGGCTTTGAAAAGGTCACCATGGGATGCCCGGTCCCGGTGGTCATTGCCGGCGGTCCCAAATGCGAAACGGCCCTGGAAGTGTTTGAATTTGTCTATGATGGACTGCAAAAAGGGGCCATCGGGATCAACCTCGG
>JAGHDR010000010.1 GCA_021159825.1 Deltaproteobacteria bacterium
GCCCCGTTTGACCAAAGTGCAGACGGTCTGGTGGTGGGAGAAGGCGTGGGCATGCTGGTCTTAAAAAGGCTGAATGACGCTTTGCGGGATCAAGACCATATTTATGCGTTAATAAAAGGTATCGGGCTTTCCAATGACATGCGGGGCAATCTTCTGGCGCCGGACAGTAAGGGCCAGCTTCGGGCCATGCGCAGCGCTTATGCCGACGCGGGCTGGTCTCCTCAAGACATCGATCTTATCGAATGCCATGGGGCCGGTACACCGGTGGGAGATGCCGTCGAACTTGAAAGCTTGAGGACGCTCTGGGGCGAATCCGGCTGGTCAAATCAACAATGCGCCATCGGCTCCGTCAAATCCATGATCGGCCATTTATTGACCGGTGCGGGTGCCGCCGGGATGATCAAAACCCTTCTGGCATTAAAAAATAAAACCTTGCCGCCATCGCTTAATTTCAGTAAGCCCCTGGCTAAAAGTCCCCTTCATAACAGTCCGTTTCGAGTACATACCCAGGCGGAACCATGGGTCCGGAAGGGTAAAGACACTCCCCGGCGAGCTGCGGTCAGTGCGTTCGGATTCGGAGGCATAAACAGCCACCTGCTTTTTGAAGAATGGGATCCGGAAATTGAAAATTGCTCATTGAAAATTGCCGATTCTCCTGCTTCAAGCCCCAAGCATCAATTATCAATCAATCATCAATCATCAATTGTCAATGGTCAATGGTCAATTAAAAAGCCTTCGGTAGCAATTATCGGCATGGCATGTGCTTTCGGTTCTTTAACATCTCTGAAAGGGTTTCAGGAAACCGTTTTCAGAGGAGAATCCATCATCGCAAAACGGCCTGAAGACCGGTGGAACGGATGTGATGCTATCGCCGAGGGTATCCTTGACCGAGCAGGAGCCTGGGGGGGATATATGAATGAACTTTCTCTTAATCTCAGAGAATTTCGAATACCCCCCAATGAAATTCCGGATATTCTTCTCCAGCATCTTTTAATGCTCAAAGTTTCCGCCGACGCCATGAAAGATGCGGGCCTTCTCCTGACACAGGAACGAACGGACATGGGGGCCTACATCGGCATGGAATTTGACTTTGAAGCCCCGGATTTTCATTTCCGCTGGCACCTGAAAAATTTAGTTCAGAGCTGGAAAAAATCTAACCGTCCGGGATTAAGTCTTAGGGATGAAAAAGAAACCGGTGTCTGGCTGGAATCGTTACGGGACGCGTTTCGACCGCCACTTACCCCCTCACGAACCTTGGGCGCCCTTGGCGGAGTCATTGCCAGCAGGATCGCCAGAGAATTTCGTTTCGGAGGTCCGAGCTATGTGGTATCCAATGAAGCGGCCTCCGGTCTGAAGGCTCTTGAAATCGGGGTGCGATCCCTGCAGCAAAAAGAAACCAATGCCGTTCTTGTGGGAGCGGTTGATCTTTGCGGTGATGTCCGCAGTGTGATCACATCCCATCAGGTGAGACCGTTTACCCGAAGTCACAACATAAATCCCTTTGACCGGTCCACGGATGGAACGCTTCCCGGCGAAGGCGCTGCGGCGCTGGTACTCAAAAGGCTTGACCAGGCAATAGCGGACGGCGACAGAATATATTGTATTATCAAGGGAATCGGAAAAGCCGGCCAGGGGGGTGTTACCACCCATAGGCCGTCAAAAAACGCTTATATTCTTTCCCTGAAACGATGCGTTGAGGATGCCGGCATTTCACCGTCTTTGATAAGTTTTTTTGAAACTCACGGCAGTGGAAATCCTTTGGAAGATCAGGTCGAATCAAAAGCCCTTAACGAGTTTTTTGCAGGCCGTAAAGAACCGTGCGCCATCGGATCCGTAAAACCCAACATCGGGCATGTCGGAGCTGTCTCCGGACTGGCGTCATTGGTTAAAACCAGTCTGTGTCTGTACCAGGAGATCATTCCCCCCTTACCTAATTTTATCAAACCCGGCGATCCATCCTGGCAAACCGGTCCTTTTCATATGCCCGCTTTTCCGCAATACTGGCTCAGAGATCGAAAAGACGGTCCACGCAGGGCATGCACCGGCGCCATGACAACGGATGGCAACTGCATGCATGTAATCCTCGAAAGCGTTGAATATGAATCCGTTGACCGGATACCTGAAAAAGTAACACGGGAAAGAAAAAAACCCCTTGGTTTTATGGCGCCGGGACTTTTTGTGGTTGAAGGCGACAGTAAAGATATATTGATCGAGGGTCTTGAGGCCCTTCATCTTCATATCAAAGATTCATCCAACCGGTTATTCCCGGCCGCTTTGCTGCGAGAAAAAAAATGGGAACCAGATCCTAAGATCGAACAGGTGGCCCGGTCCTGGTATCTTAAAAACGGATTGGATAAAGATAAAAAATTTGCCGTATCCCTGGTTGCAGACAATATCTTTGAACTGGGAAAATGTATCCGTGACGCTCAACGGGCGATTGGGTCCGATACCCCCAAACGTATGAACGGTCCGGAGGGGATTTGTTATTCTCCCCATCCTTTGGGTATGACCGGTGAGATCGCCTTTGTCTTTCCCGGTTCGGGAAACCATTATGTTGGAATGGGCAGAGGCGTGGGGGTGCTGTGGCCGGAAATTCTTCGCGAAATGGATGCGGTGACGCATCAATTAAAGCGCCAGCTTATCCCGCATTGTTATGTGCCCTGGAGAACCTCATGGGAACCGGGCTGGGAAAAAGCAGCCCATGACACCATTATTTCAAATCCGTTGCATATGATCTTCGGACAAGTGGTTCACGGCGGGGTTATGACCAAGCTTATAAAAAGTTTCGGTATAC
>JAGHDR010000321.1 GCA_021159825.1 Deltaproteobacteria bacterium
CGCACTGCGTGAGGGGATCATCGACCGGCGTCCTGTGCTAATTATAAAAGCGCCGCGCATTCTAGCTTCATTAATTTCATTTACCCCCTTAACCTGCTGCGAAAAACGATCCAGACAGCTTCTATGCACTCATGGCACACGTCATAACGCGACTTGCTGTTTGCGCTTGGGCTTATGTCGAATATCCAGTTTATTTCACACGTCCATTGACACAAAGCCAAAGTAAGAATATTCTCGAAATACCCATTTATGCTATAGCAAAATAGAGCATTTTACAAAGGTCTTGTACCGGGAGAGTTGAAGATGAAAGTAGATGGAAAAGAGATGCGGCCCATCTGGTTTGACAGGGCTTCAAAAACCGTTCAGGTCATTGACCAGCGGTTTCTTCCCCATGAACTCATCATTGAAAGCTTAAACACGGTGGATGATGTGATTCACGCCATCAAAGAGATGGTGGTGAGGGGAGCCCCCCTTATCGGCGCCACCGGCGCCTTGGGGGTCTATGTCAGCCTGGTCCGGAAAAACAACGACGGGGCGGACAATGAATATTTTGAGGGCGAATGCAACCGCCTTAAAGACGCCAGACCCACTGCCATGAACCTTTTCCGGGGTGTGAACCGGGTTCGGGATGCGGTATTGAAAAAAATCGATTACGACGCCCGCGTAAAGGCCGCTCTGGCAGAGGCCTTGGCAGTGGTTGAGGAAGAAGTGCTCAATTGTCAACAAATCGGCCGGCACGGTTTCTCCATCATCGAGGACATCAGCCGAAAGAAAGGCGGACAATCGGTCAACATTCTGACACACTGCAATGCAGGCTGGCTGGCCTGTGTTGAATACGGCACAGCCACCGCCCCCATTTACATGGCCTTTGACCATGACATAGACGTTCATGTCTGGGTGGATGAAACAAGACCTTTGAACCAGGGAGCCCGCCTCACCGCCTGGGAACTGGGCAAACACGGGATCCATCACACGGTGATCACGGACAATGCGGGCGGCCATCTTATGCAGCACGGCAGGGTGGACTTGGTGATTGTGGGAACGGACCGGACCACACGGGCCGGAGACGTGGCCAATAAGATCGGCACCTACTTAAAGGCGCTTGCCGCCAGGGACAATAACATTCCTTTTTATGTGGCCCTGCCGTCTTCCACCTTTGACTGGGGTATCACGGATGGGATCAAAGACATTCCCATTGAGGAACGAGACCCTGATGAAATCCGCTATGTCCAGGGGCTTTGCCACGGCAAGGTGCAAACCGTGCTGGTGCCGCCTGAAATGAGCCCTGCGGCCAATCCGGCTTTTGACGTAACCCCCGCCCGCCTGGTAACGGGCTTTATAACGGAAAGGGGTGTCTGCAACGCCACCGAAAGAGATATCATGGCCCTGTTTCCGGAAAAAAGAATCGGATAAGTGCCGGTGGATCAGGGTGTGAAAGACATCGTCAAAAAAATTGAACAGACCATTTCCCGGTACAACATGCTCGACTATGGGAACCGGGTGCTGGTGGCGGTATCCGGGGGACCGGACTCCGTGGTGTTGCTGGATGTTCTGGACCGGTTGAAAGAAGTCTTTTCACTGAACCTGGTGGTGGCCCATTTCGACCATTCGTTGAGACCCGACGATGATGAACGTGAAACCCGATTTGTGGCTTCCCTGGCGGTTTCAAAAAACCTTCCTTTTGTGACCCAAAAAGCCTTATCGCCCCCGGGAAAAAGCGGCATGTCCCTTGAAGAAGCGGCCAGAGACCGGCGGTATGAATTCCTGGATTATGCCAAGAAAGCCCACGGGGCCCAGAAAATTGCACTGGGACATACCCTCGACGATCAGGCTGAAACCGTCATCATGCGTCTTTTGCGTGGAAGCGGGCCTGCCGGCCTTTCCGGGATTCCGCCGGTTCGAAATCACGATATTATTCGGCCCCTCATTGAGGTCACCCGTCAGAAAATTCAGGATTATATTGCCCACCGAGACCTTTGGACCATTACCGATCCGTCCAACTTGGAAAAACGCCATTTGAGAAACAGAATCCGGCTGGATCTGCTGCCGGAACTGAAAACCTATCAACCCGGAATCATTGAAATTCTTGGGCAGACTGCGGGAATTATGCGAGATGAAACCCGGTGGATGGAAACAGAAGCGGAAAAATGGATAAAAGGGCATGTGGAAGTCTTTGAAACAGGGAAGCATTCGGTTCCCCTGAAAGCGTTTGGGAATCTTGCGGCAGCGCTTCAGAACCAGATCATTCGCCAAATCATCAAGCGTGTTCAAGGGGGGCTTCGCCGCATCAGCCTGCGGCACATTGAGGCCATAAAAGGGCTGGTACAAGGGCGGCCACAGGCAAGTTTAGACCTTCCCAACAACGTTTTTGTCGAGAAAACCTATGAAACCCTGATATTCGGCAAAAACAGAGAAAAACAGGCCCCTAAAAAAATGAAGCGGGTTCAATATGTTCTGGATGGCCCGGGTGTTTTCAAGCTAGATGCGATCGCCTGCACAATTACCATCGAGGAAATCAAAGGAAAAGCCCTCCTCCCGGGCGACAACGCCTCCCCGTGGATCGCTCACCTGGACGCTGGCTGCGTCGAATACCCTTTGATGATCAGAAGTTTTGTCCCCGGGGACCGGTTTGTTCCTTTGGGCATGACCGGACACAAAAAGGTCAAGGATTTCTTTATAGACCGGAAAATTCCATCCCGTGTCAGAAGACGCCTTCCGCTGCTATGCCAGGGGAAAAACCCCATCTGGATATGCGGCCTGAGACTTGATGACCGTTTCAAGGTGGGTCCGAAAACCAAGAATATCGTTCGGGTTTCCCTTGATTTTTCCACCGAAACCCTGCCCGATGCTTTCCTCAGCCTTCCTCCAGGGCGGTTTTGAAATAGGCAATCGTGGTTTGAAGCCCTTCATCCAACGCTGTACCCGGTTCCCACTGCAGTTTTTCTTTTGCCAGCGAAATATCCGGTTGACGCTGGAGGGGATCATCCTGGGGAAGGGAACGAAAAACAATGCGGGATTGGCTGTCGGTGGCTTCAATGATTTTTTCGGCCAGCGCCAGGATGGTGAATTCCGTGGGATTCCCCAGGTTCACGGGTCCCACAAATTCATCGCTCCCATTCATCATGCGGACCATGCCGTCGATCAGATCATCCACATAACAGAAAGAGCGGGTCTGTGATCCATCCCCGTAAACCGTGATATCCTGATTATTTAATGCCTGAACAATAAAATTACTCACCACCCGGCCATCGTTGGGGTGCATTCTGGGGCCGTAGGTATTGAAAATACGAACCACCCGAATATTCACATTGTTCTGGCGGTGGTAGTCAAAAAAAAGGGTCTCGGCACACCGTTTTCCCTCATCATAACAGGATCGAATCCCGATGGTGTTCACATTGCCCCAGTAGCTTTCCGTTTGAGGATGAACCACCGGGTCGCCATAAATCTCACTGGTGGAGGCCTGCAGGATCTTGGCATGGACCCGTTTGGCCAGCCCCAGCATGTGAATGGATCCCAGCACATTGGTCTTTACGGTTTTCACCGGGTTATGCTGGTAATGAACGGGGGAAGCCGGGCAGGCCAGGTTATATATTTCATCCACCTCCAGGAATACGGGGAAAGCCAGATCGTGGCGGATCAGTTCAAAATTGGGGTTTTGCATCAGATGAAGGATATTCCGCTTCGTCCCGGTAAAGAAATTATCCAGACACAGAACATCATGGCCCTCTTGAATCAGACGGTCGCAAAGATGAGACCCCAAGAAACCGGCGCCACCGGTCACCAGTATGCGTTTTTGATGATGCAGCACGATCATAACCTCCGGTTAAAAATGAGTGAGAGACGGTTTTCCAATGGGGAAAACATTGAATCCGATCTCGTGAAGCGCCGGGTGATCCAAAATGTTCCGGCCGTCAAAGACAAAGGCCGGCTTGGCCATTTTGCGATATATTTCCCGGTAATCCAATTCCTTATAAAGAGACCATTCGGTCATGACGGCAATGGCACAGCAACCGGCGGCCGCCTCATAGGGATCTTCAACATAGGAAATGCTTCCGGTTACCCCTTTCAGGTCATCTTTTGCGTTATCAATGGCCTTCGGGTCTGTAATCACCAGGTCCGCTTTTTCTTCCAAGAGCCGTTTGGTGATCCGGATGGCCGGGCTTTCCCGCGTGTCCCCGGTGTCGGCCTTGAAAGCAAATCCGAGCAGGCAGATCTTTTTGCCCGCCAGGGTATTGAACATGACGTGCAGCATGTTGAGGATAAACCGTTCCTTCTGGTAGTCATTGATTCTGACCACACCCTCCCAGTAATCCGCTACCTCCTTGAGATCGTAATGGCGGCAGATATAGACCAGGTTCAAGATGTCCTTTTTAAAGCAGGAGCCTCCAAAACCGACACTGGCATTCAGAAATTTGTTGCCCACCCGGCTGTCCATACCCACCGCCCGGGTCACCTCCTGAATATCCGCGTCGGCTTTTTCACAGAGGGCGGATATGGAATTCACCGAAGAAATCCGCTGGGCCAAAAAAGCGTTGGCCACCAGTTTGGAGAGCTCACTGCTCCAGATATTGGAAGTGATGATTTTGTTTTTGGGAACCCAGTTGGCATAAATCTCAACGAGTACGTCCCGGGCCAAAAGCCCTTCGGTCGTTTGGGAGGAACCGATGAGCACCCGGTCCGGGTTTTCCAGGTCTTTGATGGCGTTCCCTTCGGCCAGGAATTCCGGGTTTGACAAAACGTCAAAACAGAGGCCATTATCCCCACATGCCAAAATCCGTTCCATGGCCTGAGCGGTTTTCACCGGCAGAGTACTCTTTTCGACAATAATCTTGCTGGATTGAGAGTGTTTTCGAATCTCTCTGGCGGTTTTATCCCAATATTGAAGGTCGGCGGCCATGCCCGCACCGGCGCCAAAGGTTTTGGTGGGGGTGTTGACGCTTACAAAAATAACATCGGAATCCCGAATCCCTTTCTCGATTTCAGTACTGAAAAAGAGGTTCCTCCCCCTGGCAGCCCTGACCACCTCGTCAAGACCGGGTTCATAAATGGGCAGATCGTCGGAATTCCACCGGGCAATTCGTTCAGGGTTGATGTCCACCACCGTCACCTTGTATTGCGAACATTTAAACGCAATCATGGCCATGGTGGGGCCACCCACGTATCCGGCTCCGATGCAAAGGATTTTTCTTTTAAAAGGCATTTCCGATTTTATCTCCCAAGGCGGCAAGCCGCAGTTTTGAGTTTTGAACACTTTTTGGACGGAAGTTAGCATATCAGCCCTCTCCCGTCACCAACAAACACTGGGTGTTCTATGGTTTCCACGTAGTCAATGATTGGATTAGCCTTGA
>JAGHDR010000175.1 GCA_021159825.1 Deltaproteobacteria bacterium
AATCAGGATGCTCGGGGCAAAAAACAGTAAATGAGGCAACCCCAGATCGTCAATGCCGGTGCGCGGCAGCTTTTCCAAACAATCCTTGAAGTCATAGGCCAAATAGCCCAAAAGGCCTGCTTTCAGCGGAATCTGTTCACCATCAACGGCAAAATGATGCCGTTTGAGCAACGAACGGAGCAAATCCAGGGGCTCCCCGTAGAACTTAGCGGTTCGACCGTCCGCGTCAAGAGTGGTTGTGCGATGCCTGGAAGAAAAGGTTAACCAGGGGAAAACGCCCAGAATGTGATATCGAGCGCAATCCAACTCACCGCCGCTCATTAGAAGAACGGTTCCGGGCAAATCGGAAAAATGGTCGGCAAAGTCGATAAAGCGCTCTTTCAGTTCAAGAAACCCCGTGTCAACTTCTATGATTTTTCCCGAATGTTCCAGTAGTTCGTCCAAAGTGCTATCGTCCATGGTTCCTCTCCAATGCCGCATGCAATGGGCCTGTTCGCAAAAAATTTTCCACCAAATCGAACCCCCGCTCACTCAAAAAACTTTCCGGATGAAACTGGACCCCGTGCAGCGGGAAGCGACGGTGAGATATGCCCATGATCACATTGTCTTCGGTGCGTGCTGTGATCATGAGTTCCTTTTTCAGAGCCGAAGTATCGGGTTCAACCATCAGGGAATGATATCTTGCGACGGTAAGCGGCGACGGCATGCCGTGAAAAATCCTCCGTCGATGATGATACACTTCACTGGTTTTGCCATGGACCGGTTTATTCGCCCGAACGGTTTTTCCCATGAAGACCTCATTGATACACTGCATCCCCAGGCAAACACCCAATATCGGTATCCGGCGGTAGAACCGGTTGATCAGCATCTTGGAAACACCCGCGTGTGCGGGATCTTTCGGTCCGGGGCTGATCAGAATATACGCCGGGTTGATCGCTGCCGCCTGATCAAGATCAATGCAATCGCAACGGTGTACCCGAATGTCAAGGTCATATCGGCGAAACATCTGAATTAGGTTGTATGTAAACGAATCATAATTGTCGATAACCAGCATGGTTGCCATGGTAACCTCCCATAAAAAAACGGCCACCCGCTCTGAGTCTGGGTGGCCGTTGCCTATAGCATAACTCGTTATTTTAAGTCCTTCGCTGATCAGCATCCAGCGGCGACCGATTTCATACCTTGAATTCTCCAATAACCCGAATTACGGTAACGGTCAAGGAAAATCTTGATTTTCCCTGTAGTTCCTTTATTCCGAACCGAAGGAATTTAACGCATGAAGCCCTAATTAACGGATCTCTTGAATCGGGAGTGAGGTTCTATGTGGGGCCTATCAATCCGCCTTTGTTCTGATGATGGCATGGTCATTAGCATCCGCCATTCTCATCTGTTTTTCAAAGGAGACTTATTGCCGGCAAATGGTCAAAACTGATTAGGATTCCAACAGATTATATCTTTTCATATTGAACCGACAGGTGTTTTGAACCATAAAATCCAACCACTGAGGCATTTATTCAGGCTTATTTAACCATTTTTTTTGGTTTTTTTGAAAAACACATTGACCTATGGTGTAATAATCAGGCAGAATAGAGTTTGTTGGTGTTTTCACAGCTCAAATGTTCAGGGATGAAGCCGTACTATTGCCCAACAAATAGGCGGTCAAAACATAAATAGGGCTTTTTGCTCAAAAATTCTAAGGAGGAAGAATGATGAAAAGAAACAGCTTTTGGATGGTTCTCTTGTTTGGACTGCTGGCTTTGCTTCTGGCTGCCTGTGCCACCACAAAGCCATTGGCCCCGTTTAATGCCGTTGACCTGAACCCCATGTTGACAAGCGGAGACTATGTGCTCAAAGCCAATAATTTTACGGTCATCCTTGATAAATCCGGGTCCATGGGTGAAATCTACAAAGGAAAACAAAAACTGGATTGCGCCAGAGACCTGGCCAGCGCTTTTAACCACACGGTTCCCAATGCGAACCTCACGGGCGCACTCAGGATGTTTGGGAAGAAAGCGAATGTGCAGCCGCCGGGAACGGATCTTCTTTGGGGTCCGGCCGCCCAAGACGCAGCCGCACTGGACGCGGGTCTGAACCAAGTCGGATTCAGCAACGGCGACAGCCCCTTGAACCTGGCGCTGGATGCCGCAGCCCAGGATTTCAAATCCGCTCAGGGCAACATCGCGGTTGTTATTTTTACGGACGCCAACGAGGAAGTCATGAACTATGATGCGGTCAAAAAATCCGTCATGAACCTCAAAAGCCAGTTTGGCGACAGAATCTGCATCTATCCCGTGCTGATCGGCGCCGACCAGGAAGCCGCCAAGTTTCTGGCTCAGGTTGCGGATGACGGCGGATGCGGCTTCATGGTGAAGGGCGCGGACATCGCCTCCGGCAAAGGCATGGCCGATTTCGTAGCGAAGGTCTTTCTGCAGAAAGCGCCGGTCGTGGAAATAGTCTGTGTGGATGATGACGGCGACCTCGTTTGCGCCGAACTGGACAAATGCCCGGGAACACCTAAAGGCGCCAAAGTCAACAAATTCGGATGCTGGGTACTGGGAGATGTACTCTTTGACTTTGACAAATACAACGTCAAGCCTCAATACTACCGGTTCCTGGATGATGCCGCCAGGGTATTCGAGATGAACCCCTCCATCAAAGTGGAGATTCAGGGAAATACCGATAATATCGGCACAGCCAAGTACAATATGAAGCTCTCCCTGGAGCGTGCAAAATCCGTCATGCATTATCTGGTCAACAAGGGCGTGGCTAAGGACAGATTGGCTGTCAGAGGCTTTGGGTTTTCGCGTCCCGTCGCCACCAATGACACGGACGAAGGTCGCGCACTGAACAGGCGGGTTGAACTGACGCCCATGCCGTAAAACCGGTTCGGACGTTTTAAACCATTAACTTTGATTAAACGTGGGGGCCGGGTATGATACCCGGTCCCCCTGTTATTTTCTCATGCCTTGGGCCGCACGGAGAGAACCGGACAGGGCGCCTGCCGGACAACACGGTCCGTGGTTGACCCCACCAACAGTGACTCCATCACACTGTGCCCCCGAACGCCCAGAACAATCAAATCCATTTTATTCACCACAGCGTATTTCGTGAGCTCATCGGAAGGATGTCCCGCCAGAAGCAGGGTTTCCGGTGTACACCATTGTTTTGCCTCCTCCGGCACCATACCATTCAGTTTCCAGGTCAGCTTCTCCCGCAACCCTTCCCGATCCAAATCGGCCGAACCCGCCTGTTGGGTCAGCATGTCCTTATAAACCGTCGGTTCAAGCACATGGGCCAGATATAATTCCGTTTGGAACTCCTGTGCCAGACTGATCCCATACTGTACGGCAAGGTCCGAATCGGCGGAAAAATCACACCCCACCAGAATTCTCCTGAGTCTCATTTCAGCCATCACGGGGGCCGCCGGATCCCTTTCCAGGCTTCGCACAATATACATGGGACAGGGGAGTGTCCGCATTAAACGCTCCGTCACCGATCCCAGGATCAACCGCTTCAACCCGGATCGGCCGTGGGTGGCGGACACCACCAGATCTGCTCCCTTTTCTTTGGCGATCCGGGTAATTTCATCAGCCGTATGCCCGACCGATGTCAGTGATTCCCAATCAATATCCGTATCGCCGATCAAATCCTGCAGGTGCTCGTGCGCATATTCCCTAATTTTGGATTCCAGCATCAACGGGTCCGAAAAACCCTCGCCATACATGGCAACCGATGACAAATCAATCACATGGCATAAATAGAGTTTAGCACTGAACTCTTTGGCCAGGGCAACCGCAAACGGAACCGCGCGATTTGAAAAATCTGAAAAATCGGTGGTGCAAACAACGGTGTTGATATTGACTTTCATGGCAAACCCCCTTTCTCATGTTTCTCTTAAATGAGCCTTTATTGAACCTGCCGACAAAATTTTGAGCAACCGGCGATTCCTCGTAAATGGAGAACCACCGGTTGCCGGAGCCACCTTTAACCGAAAACTAAACATTTTCCCGAAGCATCAATGGATTACAACTTCCATTCCTATACTTCGTGGTAAACCGGCTTTTCCATTTCTGAAAAAGGAAAATTATAAAAAACGTTATGTCCGTTGTAGTCCATCACCCGTAAATCATCTGATTGTCTGAGGTCCCCCATAACCACGTCATAATGCTTGCCATATTTCTTCTTGACGCTTTCCATCGGGACCTCGGATGCAATGAATTTGTTGATCCCCTTAGCTGCCAATTTTGCCACAAATTTTCCATCCTTGAAAGATTCGTAACTGGTTAAAATCAGAATCGGACCGGTACCTCCAAAAATAATTCCTGCTTTCATGACAATTCCTCCTTCCTACGGTTAAAGGCGGCGGTTACCCTAAAAATCTTCCATTTGCCATTGGTTTTTTCTTATGAAAAAACATTGGGCAGCCTACCCTTTGGATCTTACCACAAAACCCAAAACCACGTCAATTCCTACAGAATTGACAGGCATATTCAAAAAGGCGCTTCAAAAACAACATCAGGAAACAAAAGCCAGCCAGAACATGAACGTTCCTGCGGAAAGAATGGTGCAGAGGGAAATGGTCGCATTGGCGAAATCAGGATCCCCATTCATTTCCTTGGCCATCACATACGTTACCGTTGCAGTGGGGGATGCCAACAAAATGATCCCCGGTAAATAGTCCCCTGAAGCAAGATTTAGAGATTTAAATATTATCAGACCCATACAGGGAAGAGCAATCAATTTCAACATACATGCCAGTAGAATAAACCCCATTTTGGCTCGCATGAATGAAAAGGAAATGGAACCGCCGATAATCAGCAGGGCCAGGGGAAGGGCAAGGCTGCTCAATATATCCAGACTCCTGCCGATGACCAGCGGAACAGGAATGACAAAAATGGAAAATAACATTCCGGCAACAGCGGAAATGATCACCGGATTCCCGAGAATGGTCAGGCCCATGGCCCGCAGGCTCTGGGAATGACTTCGAACGTCGCTTGAATAGACCTGAAGTACCAGGACCGCCAGAAGATTCTGAACCAGTATCACAAAAGAGGCAATGATACTGGCCCGGGCAAGCCCCTGAGCCCCCAAAAAATAGTAGGCCACCGCAAAACCGACATAGCCCAGATTGCCGTGAAAAGTGGTCTGGATAAAGGTTCCCCGTTGTCCGCGCCTCAAACGAAACATTAAACAGACACCCCACGCCACGGCAAAGACGATAACCAGCGCCAACAGGGTTCCCATCACGACCTGAAGATCAAATTCCGCATGAAAGTCGGTTTTGGACAGGGCCCGGAATATCATGGCCGGAATTGCCAGATAGAAGACCAGCCGGTTTGCCGGCCCCAGAAATGAGGCAGGCAAAAATCCACGCATCCCGGCAAACCAGCCTAAGACAATGAGCACAAAGATGGGAATGATGGTATTGATGATATGCATGGAAAACAATTTAACCGTTTACGGTTTCCAGTTATAAATCCTCAAATTGTAACGTATCATTCCGATTCTCATGGTGCAATGATTCAAAAAAAAGAATTCACCCACGGTTGACTAAAAAAAGCATCTAAACTATAAGAAAAGATTTTATTCGGTTAATTTAAGGATCTTCCTTACAAATTACGACTCGAGCATAGTGGCCTACATCAACTAAGCGGGTAAAAACAGCCAGGGGATTTTGATGACTTGGAAAGAAAGGACATATTGTGGCGCATTGACCGATTCCGATGCAGGAAAATCAGTGCTGCTCATGGGCTGGGTTGATGCCATACGGGACCATGGAAACATTCTTTTTTTTCACCTGAGGGATGTACGCGGTATCGTTCAAGTGGTTTTTGATCCGAAAAAAGACAAAGCCAGCTATGAAACAGCTTCTTTGATACGGGAAGAGTATGTCATTGAAGTTCGAGGCCGGGTGACCTTGAGAGATAAGGCCGCTGAAAACCCGACCCTCAAGACGGGAAGAATTGAAGTCCTGGCAACCGGCTTGAAGCTATTGTCAAAATCGAAGACCCTGCCTTTTCAGATCAGTGAAAAAGCCATGGTATTTGATGAGGAAATCCAGGCCGGCCCTGAAAATGTGGACGAAGAAATAAGGCTCCGATACCGATACCTGGACCTTCGACGACCCTCGGTTCAGAACGTCTTTCTCAAACGATACCGGATCATCAAATGCATTCGAGATTTCCTGGATACCCTGAACTTCATTGAAATTGAAACGCCCTTTCTGACCCGAAGCACACCGGAGGGCGCCAGGGACTACCTGGTTCCCAGCCGGGTTCATCACGGAAAATTTTATGCCCTGCCCCAATCGCCGCAACTGTTCAATCAGATCCTCATGATCGGCGGCATGGACCGGTATTTTCAGATCGCAAGATGCTTTCGCGATGAAGACCTAAGGCCCAACCGGCAGCCGGAGTTTACCCAATTGGACCTGGAAGCTTCCTTCATTGATGAGGAATTCATCTATGAAACCATTGAAGAATTAACAGCCAAAATGTTTGCCATCGGAGGAATCGCACTTCCAAGGCCCTTTCCCAAAATGACCTACAAAACGGCAATGAACCGTTATGGTACGGACAGGCCCGACCTGCGTTTTGACATGCCCTTTGAGGATGCCACGGATATTTTTCAGGATACAAAGTATTCCATATTCCGGCAAATCATCGACAAGGGCGGTCAAATCAGGGGATTCTCCGTCAAAGACCCGGCCGGCGCCCTCAGCAAGAACATTCTGCAAAACGATTATGCGAAAACGATTGTACCGCAATTCGGTGCCGGAGGGTTGACCTGGATGAGGGTAATTCACGGCAAACTTCAGTCCAATATTGTCCGGTTTTTCAGCCCCAAGGAACAGGAAGGGCTGTTGAAACGTTTCGAGGCACAAGATGGAGACGTCCTCATGATGATCGCGGATGAGTCCACTGACCTGGTAAAAAAAGTGCTGGGCAGACTTCGCATCCATGTGGCGGAGAGATTGAAGCTGATCCCCAAAAATCTCTGGCGACCCCTGTGGGTCACGGATTTCCCACTTTTTGAATTGAAGAACGGCCAAATCAGCTCCCAGCATCACCCCTTTACTATGCCCGACCGAATGGATTTTGATCCCGACGATCCGGAAGCGCTCCAAGCCCTCAACTCAAGGGCCTATGACCTGGTCATGAACGGCGAGGAACTGGGCGGCGGAAGCATCCGTATTCACAGGATGGATGTTCAGAAAAAGGTTTTTCAGGCCCTGGGCTTGAGTCGGGAAGAAGCCACAGCCAAATTCGGTTTCTTCCTGAAAGCGCTGGAATACGGCGCCCCCCCCCATGCGGGCCTGGCCCTGGGTCTGGACCGTGTTATTGCCATGATACTGGGAACGTCTTCCATACGGGATGTGATCGCCTTCCCCAAAAACCGGAGGGCCTTCTGTCCCCTGACCGAGGCCCCGTCCATGGCTGATGGTGCTCAACTTGAGGAATTGGGGCTGAACATTCCTTCGGGAAACGCTCCGGTGGCACCTGTGAAAGATGCTCAGACATCTGCCCATGACAGAACGACCACGGCAAGGAACTCAAAATCTGAGATAATATCCGGAGAAGAGGTCCGTCACGTGGCCAAACTGGCACGATTGGAACTTTCAAGCCAGGAAACCGCATTCTTCCAGAAAGATCTCAATTCCATTCTGAACTACGTGGAAACCCTGAACGATCTGGATACAGACCACGTC
>JAGHDR010000128.1 GCA_021159825.1 Deltaproteobacteria bacterium
CCTGAAGACTTCCTGACTTCCGGCTCCGATGGTTGCGTAAAAAGCAACTTCTCCACATATTTTCCGATTAAATCGGTTTCCACGTTGACCGGTTCACCAGCATTTTTTTTCAGTAATGTTGTTTGTGTTCCGGTGTGGGGAATGATGTTTACCTCAAAAAACGTATTTCCACAAGCATTAATGGTCAAACTGATGCCATCAACGGCGATGGAACCTTTTTCAATGATGTAGCGTGACAGTGCTTCAGGGATCTCGATTTTTAAGAGCCGGGAATTATTTCGAGACTCCCTTTTATGAATCTTCCCCATGCCATCCACGTGCCCCAGTACCAGATGTCCGCCGAGACGATCCGTGAGACGTAGCGCCCGCTCCAGGTTGACCAGGTCCCCCTGCTTCAACAAGCCCAGCGTGGTTCGGGACAGGGTCTCACCCGAAACGTCCATATAGACAGCATCCCCTTCCATTCGGGACACAGTTAAACATGCGCCGCTGACACAAACACTGTCGCCCAGTCTGCATTCGGTCATTTCAAACAGCGGCGAAATACAAACCTGCATTTGATCCTGCCCGCGACCTATGTGCTTTATTCTGCCCAGCCCCTCGGCCAGTCCGGTAAACATCTGCAATCTCCTTAATCAAGCCGTAAACGGTTTCCCCCTGACCCTGTTTCTCCCTTCATCCTTAGCCTGATAAAGGGCTTTATCCGCCTGAGCAATGATGGTTTCGCAGGGTATGTTTTTAATTTTTGCGGAAGGGTTGAAGCCCGCAACACCGAAACTGGCAGTAATACGGATCTCTTTTTCATTGTATGCGGTGAAGCTCTTAGAGACAATCCTGCGAAGTCTTTCCGCAGAGAACATGGCACTTTCAAAATCCGTTTCGGGCAAAACCATCAGGAACTCTTCACCTCCGTAACGCGCTATCCAGTCAACATCCTGTCTTAACCCCTCCCTGATGGATAACACGAAATTCTTAAGGATCAGATCTCCCGCCTGGTGACCATGGGTATCATTGACACGCTTGAAATGATCAATGTCCGCCATCACCAGTGACACGGATCGATTGTAGCGCGTGGCGCGGGCGATTTCCTTGGCAAGGTATTCGTCCATGTACAGACGATTGTAACAGCCCGTAAGCTTATCCGTAATGGAGAGAAGCCTGATTTTTTCATATGCGTCCTTCAGTGATTTTTCCAGCTCCAAAACGCGGAGAGCCGTTTTCAACCGAGCCATCAGTTCAAAACGGTCAAAGGGTTTTGTCAGGTAATCATCGGCACCGGCTTCAAGACCAACGATAATATCTTTTTTGGAATCCCTGGCGGTAATCAGGAAAATATACACATAGCCTTCGGCAGGATTTTCCCTGATGGCCCGGCACAATGAAAGACCGTCCATCTCGGGCATCTCCCAATCCGTCAGGATAATCGGAAAGAATCTTTTCTTGAAAATCTCCAGGGCTTCCCGACCGTCTTCTGCTGATACCACCTCATAGCCTGCCTGGCGCAACGTCATCTCCATCAGTTTTCGAGAAACGAGATTGTCCTCAGCAATGAGTATGGGAAAAGCATTTTTCAAGAATTATGTCCTCATATAGAGCTCATGGCTCATGGCTCATAGGGCTTTGAACTTTAGATTTACCATAGCCTCGGAATTTTGTTAAGAAGATATTTATCATCAAAAGAAAAATGTAGCCGAAGAACGGCAAAAGCAGAAATCGACCCAGCTTCGAAAACCCTTTATCTTGACTCCATAAATGCGTGACACTATATTCGTACCCATTGTAAAATTCCAAAACGGAGTCTCATATGCTGGAAACTTTTTTACCCATAGAGCAGGACATGCCCGGATTCAATCCATTTTTCGGCTCCTGGATCTGTCAGGGCGATTTGAACATCATGGTGGACGTGGGACCTGCGAATACAGCCGGTCGGCTGGTTGAATCACTGGAATCAATGGGGCTGGATAGGTTGGATTATATTTTGCTTACCCACATCCATATCGATCACGGGGGGGCGCTGGCCGAGGTCCTGGCCCGTTACCCAAAGGCCAAGGTGATCTGCCACGAAAAAGGATTTCCCCATCTGGTGGATCCCTCGAAATTATACGAAGGCAGTTTGAAAGTGTTGGGGGATCTGGCGCGGACTTATGGGTCTCCAGGGCCCATTGCTGAAGAGAGGCTGATTTCCCACACAAAATGCCGGGTCGACGGGCTCAGGATTATCGAAACCCCGGGACATGCCATTCATCACCTGAGTTTTACCTATGGTGGAAAACTTTATGCCGGTGAAGCGGCGGGGAATTATTTTATCGTCGGGAAACGCGAATACCTGCGTCCAGCAACACCTCCCCGGTTTTTCCTTGACGTATTCATAAAAAGTGTTGATCGTCTCCTGGCTCTGGAAGACCAACCCATCCGCTACGCCCATGTGGAAAGTGCTGAAACCTCCCATCGGCTGCTGGGGCTGTTCAGAGATCAACTGCTGTTCTGGGAATCCGTGATCAGTGAATCCATAACCATGGGGGCCCGGAAAACAGATATCATCGGGAATTGTGTAGACCGGTTGCTGAAAGAGGACCCCAGCCTTGCTGCATTTGACGGCATGGACGAAAATACCCAAAGAAGAGAAAAGACTTTCATAGCAACCGCTGTTAAGGGTTTTGTGGGGTTTTTTGAAGAAAAATCAAAAAGGCGTTAGGGAACTGGAAGAAAATAATATACGCATATCGTGCAGGACTTTTGTTCGTTTTCAAGGCGTGATGGCAGGTGCATAGTGAGCTATGTGCCTGTTATCACAACGTAGAAAACGGGCAAAAGGGTAAGCAGGATGCGTAGATTATTTTTTGGAAGTTCCCTTAAATGGCGCAATGGCTGACATATGAAAAGTAATGAATTTTTTGAAAAAGCTAATTTCCAGGCTCTGATTGAATCCGACGGTGCTGATCGTCTTCAGGACAAACTGAATGTGATCGATGTTTTTTTGAGCACCGAAGAACATATTACCCTGGAAGAGATGCTGCTTCTCCTTCGGGAAAAGGGCTATGATTTTGAATCGGGTTTTGTCAAACACTGCATGCACCATATGGTGGAGCTGGGGTTTGCGCAACGGAAACAGTTTGAGGGCCAGCCCATTCGTTATGAGCATCGTCACCTGGGTAGGCATCATGACCATCTGGTGTGTACCAAATGTGGAAAAATCATTGAATTTGCCAACGAACAGATTGAAAGATTACAGGTAGAAGTCGCCGCCGGGTACGGCTTTCACATGCTTCAACACCGGATGGAAATATATGGTCTTTGTTCAGACTGTTGCGCAAAACGAAAACCATTGATGCCGTTGGCCATGGCCAAAGCGGGGGAAATCGTTTTCGTACGAGAGATGGCCGGATGCAGACACAAGCAAAGCCGGCTGGCCTCAATGGGTCTGAGAACGGGTGATCGTGTGGAAATCATCAACAATTCCGGCGGCGGCAGGGTTATCTTAGGGCTTGAAAATACGCGTCTTGCCATCGGTAGGGGAATGGCCAATCGCATTATGGTTTCGCCGGCGCAGAATATTTGCCAAGTACAATAATTCGACATTAATACAAATAGGTTACGCTGCTTTCTGCAATATTTCTCTGAGCCGGTCCCGAATGGCCCTGATGCATTTTTCACCCCGGCTCCGATAATAATAACGGGCCTTTTTTTCCGCACTCACCCTATCCGGACAATGTCTCAGGGCCAGTTTTACAATGGCCATCTCATCATCCAGCATAAATCTTCGAAAAACCGGGTTAAACGGCGGGAGGCAAAGATCTCCTCTTGAAATGGACGCGGCCCAATCAACGATATAGGGCATCCCATCATCTCCCAACAGCGTATTGGGCGCCCGTTTCAGGTCGCAGTGGGCCAGTCCCCGCTGGTGAAAGTCATTGACCAGGGTTTCCATGGATTCAAAAAACGTGTGGGGAAGATGTATCTCATTTTCAAGGTTTTCGAGACTCTTGCCCGGGATTTCCTCAATTGCCAGGGCAAGGCCGTCGATGACACCGTAAAACTCAGGTACACCTTTGATGCCGCTGAGCTTTCGGTAGGCTTTTGCCTCCCGCCAGATGAGAAACCGACCCACAATATTTCTGAAAAGGAACCTGTTTTTGCTGAAATCCTTGACCACTGCACGGACCCCGTTTTTTTCAACGATCCAGATAGTGGGCCTTGTATTGGACGCTTTTCTCAAGACACCGAAACTTGCTGCCGAAAGATCCGTCAATTTCAATCCATCAAACATTCGCTTGCCGTTTTTTGAGGTTCAGGTTGTCAATCTCTCAGGTGAGCGGACTCCCATCGCTTGTCCATATAGTAAAGAATCGGCACGGCCATGCGCGACAAAAGAAGCGACGCCACCTCACCCGCCATGAGCGATATGGCCAGGCCCTGAAAAATAGGGTCAAAGAGAATAACGGATGCCGCGACGACAACGGCCGCAGCCGTGAGCATCATGGGCCGAAAGCGAACCGCGCCCGCATCCACCACCGCCTTATTTAACGGCATCCCCTGCGTAAGCCTCAATTCAATAAAATCCACCAGGATGATCGAATTGCGGACCACAATCCCTGCGCCGGCGATAAATCCAATCATGGAAGTGGCCGTAAAAAATGCCCCCAGAAGCCCGTGGATTGGGAGAATACCAACCAGTGAAAAGGGGATCGCCGCCATGATCACAAGAGGCGTGCTGAAGGATCGGAACCAGCCCACCACTAAAATGAAAATAAGAAGGAGGACCACGCCGAATGCCATTCCCAAATCGCGGAATACTTCGTAGGTGATGTGCCATTCACCGTCCCATTTCATGGCGAAGTTCCGGTTACTTTGTGGAATATGAGCGGTGTGCTGAGCAATCTCATACCCCCGGGGCAAAGAAATTGCCGCAATCTTCTTCCTCATTTCAAGTATGGCATATACCGGACTTTCCTTCTCACCGGCCACGTCTCCGGTCACATAAACCACCGGCATCAAATTCTTGTGGTAGATGCTGCGGTCAATGGAGGTTTTTCGGACCGAAATCAGGTCGCTCAGAGACACCAGAACACCACTGCCGGACGGAACCTTGATTGCCGCCAGCCGTTCAACGCCGGCCCTTTCCGCCAACGGGAATCGAAGGTTTATCACGACATCTTCCTTTTCCTTTGCCAGGTGGAGAAGTCCCCCTTGAACCCCCTTGAGCGCCGGTTTAAGGGCCTGATCAATTTGTGTGGCGCTGATACCGTGCAGCGCCGCCTTTTCTTTGTCCACCACCAGATTGATTCGGGTCTGTTTTCCCTCCATGTGCCAGTCAGCATCAACGACGCCGGGCGTATCTTCAAAAATCTTCAAGATCTTCAGCGCAATCCGGCGTTGTTCTTCGTAGTCGGGACCATAGACTTCCGCCACGAGGGTAGAGAGCACCGGCGGTCCCGGCGGCACTTCGGCCACCTTTATCCGAGCATCGTATTTATCCCCGATTCGCTTGAGTTCGGGCCGGACTCTTTTTGCAATCTCGTGACTCTGCGCTTTTCTGTTGTGCTTATCCACAAGATTGACCTGGATATCCGCCACATTGGCGCCTTTTCTCAAATCATAGTGCCGCACCAACCCATTAAAATTAAAGGGTGACGCCGTGCCGACATAGATCTCGTAATCGGTGA
>JAGHDR010000361.1 GCA_021159825.1 Deltaproteobacteria bacterium
GGTATTATCAGTGCCGTACCCTCCGGTAATGCTTGCCTCCAGTTTTTGGGGGGTTTTTGTAATCATACTGATGACCCCTCCCATGGCATTTCCACCATAAAGGGCTGACGCGGCTCCCCGTACAACCTCTATCCTCTCGATATCACTCACCAGCAGACTTCCCCATTCCACCCCTCCCGTATAAGCATCATTTAACGGCTGACCGTCCAAAAGGACCAAGGTGTACTGATTGCCCTTAAAGCCCCTCATGTTAACGGAAGAAGTGCTGTCCATCAGGCCCTTATTCCTTTTTGTAAAAGTTCCCTTCATATTGGAAAGGGCGTCGTCCACGGTGTCCATGTTACGCAGCTCCATTTCCTCCGCGGTGATAACCGTAACACTCCCGGGAACATCTTCAATCTTCTTTTCCGTCTTGGTTGCGGTCACCACGATCTCATCTAAAGTGTACATCTTTTTCTCATTCTCTTCGGACCAACCCGTCCCGGCAGAAAAGAAAACCATAATCCCCGTTAGAATCAATACAAACTTCAAACCTTTCATTACAATCCTCCAGAACCTTGCTGGGTGTTTGCCCCGATGTTGTATTAATGCCCGGCAGCACCCGGCCATTTGAAATCCGCTAAGGTCAAGAGAGAACACCGGGGTTTGGATTTCCATCCAACCCCACGTTGACGGATCGACGCTGCGGTGGTATAAAGAAGGGCGAAGTATCCGCCGCTTTGGGTGCTTCATCGGGAGGGCAGCCAAAACGTCCTGACCAAGGGTGGACTGCCTTCCCTAAAAACCATTGTCAAACAAAAAAAGCCAAGAATGCAGCCGGATTTCAATCCGGGAGCGCCTTCTTGGCTTGATTGCTAAGCTTATGTAATTTTTTATAGGTTTTCAGTAAAAACGCAACTTCTTGTTGCACGTTGGCTGGTATGTTTAGATGAGGGATTAAGGTTTGTCAAGAACTATGTTAAAAAAGCCCCTTACTTGACTTTAACCGCGAACACCGAGGTGTTGTTCACCGGCGGGTCAGGCCGTATCCGGGCGCATTCCGAAAATTCCGGGGGGAGGTCAAAAACAGACTGATCGTCCAAGAGACGCCTCAAACCCTTTTCATAGATCCGGTAGGAAATCATCTCTCCAGGGGAAAGGGTCTTGGCAAGATGGGCGAAGATCTCTTCCTTCGGCAATGCGTCGGCCCCTACCATGACGAGTCTGCACCGCTCTTCTAATGGCAGCGAGAAGTGGTTTCCCTGTACAACACGGATATGCCCGTCCAGTCCGAGTGTTTTGACAAGTTTTCCTGAAAGCGCCGCATATTCCGGGGCCTGCTCGATCCCCGTGCTTTCAACGCCGTACCGCCTGTAAAGGCATATCAGACTTAATGGAAGGGGCCCGCTCCCTAAAAACACCACCCTGTCCCGCGCATTGAGCTTTGCCCCGCGATACTCCATGTGTGCCAGCTCAACGTAGTTTGGGTAGTACACGAATTGTTCCAACCGTGCCCATGGGTCGGGATCGGCAATGATCGATTCAGCGCATTTGATCTCCAATCTCAAAGAGTTGATCCTTTTAAGATGGGAGATACGCCTTATGGCAGCCCGTAGTTCCGGATCGGAGAGGAGCCTTTGTGCAATCTCATCCGCCACATGGACTGAAGCCAGGCGGTTTATTCTCTCAAAGTGGGAGAGATAGATAGGGTCCGGGTCGTTATCGATTCGATCGTCTGTTAGATCCCCGAGCAGGGCATGGATTCGGAGGAATTCGGCCTTGATAACGTCCGGTGTCATGTCCATCATTCGTCCAGCTTAACGAAAACCGTTGTGTTGTTGACCCGTCCCGTGGGGAATATTTTCTTGACGATTTTGAAACCCTCGATATTGGCGGATTTAACAGGCTCATACAGAACAGCCCGCATCCCGGTATAAGTCCTGTAAATGACCGGGGCGGATCTTTGTTCTCTGATAATCTTTCGCAGATTTCGAAAGATCCTCGCCTTGGGTTCCGCCAGGGCCGCAACAAGGGCCACATCCCAATCCAGATCTTGGAGCGAGGCATCGTCTCCGTGAACGATTTCAATGTCATTTTCCAGCCCCAGACACGCAATCACCTTTTTGGACAATTCAACGGTTTCAGCCGATCCGTCCAAACCGACCGACCTGATCCCGTAAGAGCGGCTCATGAAAATCAGGCTCATCGGCACGGGACCGCATCCGATAAACGCCAGCCTGCCGCCCGGCGCAACGGACATGGCTTCCACCTGGCCTTTCACCAAGGCCTCATACCGGGCGTAGAGCGGAAAGGTTTTCAAGGTCTCCCACGGATTGTCGGAACCGAGCAACTGCTTTGCGAGATGCTCTTCATGTATGTTGAAAAAGGTGGAATAATAGGACCGGATCACGGGGAGCACGGACAGGATCTCCTCTTCTTCAAGGATCAGCCCGGCAAGATGTTCCCCTGCATCAAGGTGGGCCAGGTCGTCCAAGATCTGGTAGAGCCGGTAGAGCTCATCCGGGGAGAGTTCCTCAAGCATCTTTCGGGTATATTTCCTGATCCGTTCGGCAAAGGCCAGAATGTGGGGTTTGATGATATTCAGGCTGGTGCGGCAGTCCTTGCAGCATCCTAAAAAATCATGCTCTTTAAGCTCGTGCTCATGGAAATAGTTGATATCGTGCATTGGACAACCTCACTACTGATGACGGGAAAACCGGTTGGCCCCTGGCCGATTCAGAAACCCGGTATGCATGAGCAACCAGGCTATCACTATTTTTTTCCCTGTACAATAAAAAACCGGGTGGGGTCTCTCCGTTCGTATCCCCCGGCTCCATAAGGGTTCACATCAAAGCATGCGGTGTCATGGGATTTGACCTCTCTGAACCTGGCGGTTTGAAAAAGGGTCTCCGCTTCGGCAAGGCATTGTAAGGTGCGCCTTGGTCAGTCAGTTCTTTATGCGGTCGCAGGCGCTATTTCATATAGCGCATTCCTGAAACGCTCCTTTTATCCAAGAACCGAATCCTTGTTAACAAGAAATTCCTTGACTTAAGAACTCCCTGAAGCTATACAAGCACCATGCATGGCAAGAAGCCGGGCATTTGACATTAACTATTCATAATAATTCGCAATTTCCGATCTCTAAATCCATGTGAGAAAGATTTTTTATATGGGTGTCAGA
>JAGHDR010000052.1 GCA_021159825.1 Deltaproteobacteria bacterium
CACGCATACTCGGCGCTCGTATGCGGAAAGACACGTGTTTACCCGGGGAGACCCGTTGCGTCTCGTAGGGAGCTGCAACTGAAATCTACCGGGATATAAGGGGAGAGAAAAGGGGACAGATTTATTTTTTTTCACATTGACAACGCGAAAATTAGGCCAGTAGCGATGAAAAATAAATCTGTCCCCTTTTCTCTTTTCTCCTTTTCCAGGACGCTCCGCATTCTTACCTCTTGTAACGATCTTTTATCATGGCCTTATATTGACGGACGCAGAGTGTCCAAAGTGCGTTCCAACGCAGAGCGTGGGAACGAGCGGGAATCGGAGAAACAAATGGCAGCGCTGAATTCCCTTGTGATTTCAACAAGCTCACAAAAACCTTGTGTGAATTGCAACCATCGGATATTATCACTTTTAAACTGCATTTAATCAGGGTGGAGGGGACGTATATGAAAATATGAAAACTACTGCGCGAATATCTGTAATTCCGGGGACAAAATTCAAAATTATTGACAATTGGCACCAGTCACCACGGCGGGGGTTTTGGCATTGCAACCTTTTGGACTCCCTCGAAAAATTCTCTTCTACAGTTGCTTCACACCAATAAACATGGGATAATCCAACGGATTTGAAGAATATGAAGGGTAGATCTCTGAAATTTTCGTCTTGCAGTGAACCGGGAGCATGGAAATTTTGAAAACATCAGGCCTCAAAAAAAATCTGATAATATTGGGAATACTCCTTTTTTCTCTGTTCGTGGGTCTTTCAACCGCCCCTGCTGAAGACAAAACCCCGCCCTACACAGGATGGAAGCCCGCGGACCCGTTTCAACCGTATAAAAAAACGTCACCGCAGCCTGCAAAGACGCCGATAAAGGCGGCGGTTACGATAGAAAAACCGGTTGAGGCGCAACCCGTCGAAAGGCCGCCGGATACGGGAGATTACCAGCCCGAGGAGTACGTGGTCCAGGAAGGGGACTGGATCGCCAAAATTCTGCGGAAGAAAGGGGCGCTTAAAGAAAACAACCTTCCCAAACTTCTTGAGATACTCCGAAAATTCAACGAGTCCATAAAGGACTTCAACGTGATACGGCCGGGGGAAAAGATTATGATTCTGGTGAGGGTGACCCCTGAAGAGAAAGCTGAAAGCCCGGCGCCAAAAGAAAAACAAGCGCCTTTAAGGATCAGCACCCCCGCCCCATCCCGAAAAAAAACCGAGTCTGTTGTCCGCGAATTGAAATCCGAGTCTTATCGTATAAAGCGGGGGGATACCCTGATCCGGGTGGTCGTCAACCGATACGATCTTTCGGCCGGAACCTTTGTTGCAGAGTATTTGGATTTGTTCAAAAAGTGCAACCCATCCATCAAAAATCCGGACCGGGTCTTTCCCGGGCAGACCATCAACCTGCCCCTTTACCCGCCACAGTGGCATGAATCACCCGCTTCACCGCCGGTACAACCCCCCATCATGAGGGACCTGGCCCGTTCCAACAAAGTATGGCTGCCGGACCCTGAACCCATAAAACCTGTAAACCCATCGGTTTCCCCCACAGTCGCGGCCCTGTCGAAACCCAGAGCCGAACAGAAATCATGGGTCTCTGACAAGGCGGCGCGTCCTGAAGAACCCAAACGGCCCGAAACGCCGGTCCGTCCCCAAACCTCGCCCGCTCCCACGGAACAGCCGGAAAGAGCCCCTTTGCCGGCACCTGCAAGTCCGGAAACATCCTTTTCCACATCTTCATGGCAGACCCGGCAAACCACGACTGCGGTTGCCGATGGGCTGGGGGATATCCTTCCGCAAATGGGCGAGAAGTGGATCCATTCGGGTGAGCACTTTATTCCCATGAAATCGGGCGGCCACATCAACCTCAAGGCCGATACTTACCCCATTGTCAAGCTTCACGGGGGCATGACCCTGATCGTGGACCTTTACAACTCCCTGCCGCCCAGAATGGGCCGCGTCATTGAGTCCAGTTGGGGAACCTATCGAATTGTTCACCTTTCACCCGGGGACGATTTGAAATCCGCCTTCACCAAAATTTTGAAAGCAATTCAGTATCCGAAGGTTTTCAAAAAGGGAAAACCCCTGAAACTCTCCGGAACCATTCCGGTCAGCATTACCGGAGACTGGATTGTAATTCCGCCCAGAGGGCAAACCGGCAAGGACCCCGGCTTCATCGTGATTAACCTGTCTGACGATAAAAGCCAGGCGGTTCCTCAATCCGTCAAGGCTTATCTGAAAAGACGGGGGGTGTTGTTCGTCGAATATCCTTCCGCCCCAACGCCCGAGAAACCGCTTGCGGAAAAGGCGCCGGAAACTACCCTGGATGCCCCATCCCTTGTGGAAATGATTCTGACCCTCACCGGGCATCCCTATGACGCACGGGTCAAAATCCCCGCTTTTGAGAGTCGAAATGATGATTTCAAGCTGACCGTTACAGCGGATTTTTACCTAACCACTCACGGAAAGGAGCGGGTGATCGATCTCAGTGGGCTGGATCCGGAGATTGTCGCCCTGTTAAAAGAGAGGGGTGTTTCGGTGCTCTCTCTTTCAAAAGAAAAGAATCCCCTGGCCATGGCCTCAAAAACCCTGAAGTTTCTGGGTTGGCAGTATAAGATGGGGCCTCATACCCTCTCCACGGCGCCGCACAGCAAAAAAAATGTCAAGTTGACCCTGTCAGGGCTTATTTTTTTTA
>JAGHDR010000404.1 GCA_021159825.1 Deltaproteobacteria bacterium
ACCCATCAATGGCTGTTTGGATGATGGTCTGGTATTGTTCCTCTTTATGTTTGCGCTCGGTGATGTCTTGCATCGTTCCAAATAGATCAATCGGATCACCATTGGTATCTACGTTAATTTCACATAGCACTTGAACGGTGCGGACATCACCATTTGGTCGAACAATACGATGTTCTGCGGTGTAAGGTTTTTTATCTCTTAAAATTTTTCTTGTTAGATTTTTAAAAAACTCAAGGTCATCGGGATGAATACATTGTAAATAGGCCTCATAGGTCGCATCAAATTGCTGCGGAGATAAACCAATAATGCGATACAGCTCATCTGACCATAATATCTTATTTTCCACAATATTCCAGTTCCAGTTTCCAATGTGGACCATTTGTTGCGCCTTAGAGAGGCCGGCTTCGCTCTCCAGCAGCTTATCCTCCGCCTGCTTTTGTTTTGTGATATCCTCAAATGTATTATAAAATTCAAAGTTGCCGTCTTCGGTTGGGCATACCCCAGAACAGATAGAGCCCCAGAATACAGTGCCATCTTTACGCTTGAATCTGGTCTCATAGTTTATCACTGGACCATCTTTGTGAAGATCGGAAAATGTTTTTCTGTCTTTGGAGTTATAATAGTGGGCCGAAGCGGGTATTTTTAAAAACTCCTCTTTTGAGCTGTAACCGAAAATCTTAAATAATGCCGAATTGATTTCAGTGACGATCCCATTGGTTCCCGAAGTAGATATACTAATTCCTATGGGAACTGTTTCCATCAGGTTTTGAAGCCTTGCCTCCGAACGCCGCCACCTGTTTGTGTGTTCTTCTATCAACCTCTCACGATCGTCACGGTCTTTTTGGAATTCATACTCAACTCGTTTGAGATTTTGTTCCAGCTCTTCATAGGTCGGTTTTTTAGTCATTTTAAGGATCTCCAATTACACAAAAAATGGGAATGATTAAGTGTGTTGTCAAGTATTACCAAAAGATCGGCTTCCGAAAATGTCTTGCAAACCCGTTTCTTCTTGTCGGTTTGTTCAGCCTCGAACATATCTTCAAAAAATACATTGGCTTCCCTGTACACTGTTTTTTTAAATGATTGAATCGCCGCATGGGCGATTGTTTTGGCAATGTGGCTTTTCCCTGTTCCCGGCGCTCCAATCAAAAGGGCGTGTTCCCCGTCTCGGATGAATTTGGCGGTGACCAGTTCATAAATCTCCTTTTTCGGAAGTTTGGGATTAAAGCTCCAGTCAAACTCACTTAACGTTTTGAGTTCGTTCAGGCCGGATGCTTTGAATCGCCGCTGTCTTAAACCTGAAGAACGGTAATCCTCCTCGTCCTGCAATAACCATGATAATCCTTCGACAAACGCGACATTGCTCTGGTTGGCCTGCAAGACCCGACTTTCCAGAGTGGCCAGTATCCCATTCAATCGGAGGGTTTTTAATTGTTTTTCGATTTCTGTCATACTCATATTTTCTCCTTTTTCATCCCTTAAATAACTCCTCGTTTTCTCAAGTAGTTGATTTGGATACCGGATAGATCGGCCGGGTCTTTGATTTCCGGGATGATTCGCGTCGGCGGGCAGCCCGGCCGGTCAAATTGTTGCTCCCAATCAAACACCTTTACTGTAAATCCATTTTGCTTGAGTAATGATACGGCCCTTTGAGTCCCCTTGCGGCCTGCCTCATCCCGATCCAAAAAAAGATTGATTCCCTTTATGGCCATATGTGATGCGATAAAATTCAATCTATCGATTTGCTCTGAAGTGATATGTGCGCTCATGAGTGCTCCCACATTCAGGCAACCGGCCGACACAAGCGCTGCCACATCAAAAAAACCTTCCACCAGAATAATGCCAAAACGCTCAATCTGTTTCTTGGCCGAAGGATCTGTCAACAGCTTGTCCTGGTTGTAAATTTCCAGTTTTTTGTAAAAAGGAAATCCCCAATACCTGCCATCGGCGTCTGCCTGTTGGTCTGTCAGTGAACGACCGACATGACTTAAAATCACCGGCTTCAAATTCTGACTGATTCCGCGCACCTGAAATACCAAGCGGCCGTTTAATGGCGATTTAGCCCCGTTCGGTTTTTCCGGCAGATAGCCGCAGCCCAGATATTGACAGGCTTTTGGGGAGATACCCCGCTGTTCAAACATCGCATGTCCGGTTTTGAGAAAAGGCCGCAAATCCACGGCGACAGGTTTGTTTTCTCTGGGGGATTTTTGTTTTTGAGTGGGCTTCGGATCAATCGGTTTTGACGTTTGACCAATATCTGAAATTCCTTTTTCCAACATCCATCCAGCCACTTGGTAGCAGTTCATCGGACGTCCCTTTTGCCCCAGCAGATCCTGGCAAAAATTGAGAATCCCTCCGCCTTTGCCACTGCTGAAATCCTTGAATATGTTTTGTTTCAAATTGACATGCAGTGAGGCATTTTCCTCACCTGTAAAAGGGGACTTGATCCAAACTTCATCGTTTTTGCCTTGCTGAGGCTCAAGGCCAAAAACCGCCATCACCTTTAACCAATCGGCATTTTGCCATACCCGGGACAAATTTTCTCGTGACAGGACAACATTATTTTTAGCCGCGAATTTATCGAAAAATGCGCCATAGTCACTTGACGGCCGAATCAGTTTGTGTTCCTGACTGATTCGACTTTTTTCCTGGGTATCAGTTAAAGACTTCCGAGCCTCAACCAACCGGCGAAACGACTTGTAACTCCGTAGCCCCATATCCACGGCCGTTTTCGCCGCCGACTCGATACAACCGGCTTCATATTTCCGGGCCAGGTTCACGACGCCTTGCATACGCCTTTGCCCGGGGCGGCCCTGTTGTTCAAACATAAGTTCACACAGCTTCCTGGTAAAAGGCCCGATACGCTCCGCTTTGCCTAACAGATACACTGTCTGCCGTGATGGGTTAAAAATCCTGTCTTCCGGTGTCATTTTTACCGCACCCGGGCGATGACTTTTTATATGCGTACGGATTTTTTCCATAGTCACAGGAGCAATGATTTCCATCTCATGTTCATAAATCCGGACGATTATTTCCTGATGCAATGGTGCCGGGAGGGCTGAATAATACGATTGGCCCACCTGGATCATCCCATCATCCTGTACTTTGCGTGTCTCTTGCCGAAAATAACGAAAACCGGTCAATGGCAACGGATTTAAATAAGGCTTCTCTTCCTGGAACATTTCTTCCACCTGCCGTTTCATCCGTCCGTGTATCCGTTTTGCGGCCCAGACTTCTTCCCAATGCATCAGCCACTGGTTTTGCGCTTCAATCGACTCAAACCGCCTTCCTTTCAGGCCCGTATCCTGAGTATGCCCGATGGCGTTTTCAACGGTGCCTTTCCGATTGGGATCTCTCACCCGTGCCGGATCGGCCATCACGCCACAATGACTGAGCATTGCCGAATAAATCGGATTCAACTCCGGTTCATAAATATCCGGCTTGATGACGCCTTCTTTTAAGTTGTCCAGCACCACATATTGCACAGTGCCGCCAAAATATCGAAAAGCCTCTTCATGAAGTCTGGCCCAGGTTTCCTGACTCGACTTCCAAACCACTTTGCGAAATGATCGTCGGGAGTATTTCAAGGTCATAACAAACAACCGGGGACGTCGATATTTGCCGGATTTATACAAAGTCATGGCGCCCTGGCCATAATCCACCTGGGCCTCTTCACCGGGCAAAAATTCCAGTCGGTCAAAATGTTCGGGCGCTTTATACTTTAACCCCCGGACAAAACGTTTTACGCTGTTATATTTGTGGTCAAAGTTGAATCGCTCAACCAAATCCTGATAGATGGCCATTGCATTCCTGCCCAGCCTAACCTGTTGTTCTATCCATTTTCGATGGGGTTCGCAGGCTGATCTGGCATGAAACGGAATCTTTTTCGTATCCACTGGAATCACCGGTGGCCGGGGTGGGGGATTTTGATCTTTATCCTGGTCTGTGGCCACCATTTCCGCGGAAGGTGAAAAATTATCTTTACTGGGCAAGGGTATTATATCGAACTGCCGCCCATATTTACGGATTGTTTTACGGTCAATTTTGGCTTTTCGACTGATCTCTCGCTGACTGATATTGTTCTTGAGCAAGGTAACCAGCGTGGCTTTCTTTTCTGGCTTCAAAACGTTCATCCTTTCTGTCTCCCATGTATTTAATGATCAAATGATACATGGGGTACTTTAACGTTCTGCCGCCATTGATCCAGCTCTTTTCGATTTTAAAAAATTACATCAGTTTTTTGGTGGCCAGGTGGGGGATTTTCAAGTGGCCACAAGTGGGGGATTTTGGGTGGCCATCGGGG
>JAGHDR010000241.1 GCA_021159825.1 Deltaproteobacteria bacterium
GGTTCAGCGGCGCCCCAAAGAAGTTGGTCGCCTACGGTGAAAGCGGCCAGATATTCAGGGCCCATCAGCATTTTTCGAAGCCTTCCCACCGGTACGTCGAGGGTTCCGTTTACCGCTGCCGGCGTTAGTTTGTCAAGGGTTGATGTTTTGTCATTGGGAACCAGGGTGACCCAGTCGTTTCCCTTTTGCAAAACGTCTTCAATTTTATCCAGGGGCAGGTCTTTTTTCAGTTTGATGGTGAGGCCCTGACTGTGACAGCGCATGGCCCCCACCCGTACGCACAGCCCGTCGATGGGAATGGGCGTTTCGGACCGGAGAATTTTATTGGTTTCCACAGAGCCCTTCCATTCTTCCCGGGTCTGCCCCGATTCCATGGGGACATCAATCCACGGCAAAAGGCTTCCGGCAAGGGGCGCCAGAAAGTTTTCCGTGGGGAAACCGGTATCCCGCATGGCTGCGGTGACCATCTCATCGACCACGATGGCCGAGGATTTGGGGTCGTCCACCAGGCTTTGGGCCACATTGCCCAGGACACCCATCTGGGCGATGAGCTCCTTCATATTCTTGGCGCCCCCACCGGAAGCGGCCTGGTAAGTCATGGCGGAAATCCATTCAATATGGTTTCCGGCAAAAAGGCCGGACAGGGCCATGAGCATAAGGCTAACCGTGCAGTTGCCCCCCACAAAGGTTTTGATCCCGGCGGTAAGCCCGTCGTCGATGACCGATCGATTGACCGGATCAAGAACGATAATGCTGTTATCATCGAGCCTGAGGGTCGAAGCCGAATCAATCCAGTAGCCTTTCCAGCCGCTCTTGATGAGTTCCGGATATACTTTTTTAGTGTAGCTTCCGCCCTGGCAGGTTACGATAACATCCAGGGAGGACAGCCGCTCCACATCAAAGGCATCCTTCAAGGGCGGTGCATCGAGGCCCGTTTCCGGCCCCTTGCCGCCCACATTGGACGTACTGAAAAATATGGGTTCAAAGCCCTTGAAATCTTCTGCCTCTCGCATGCGACCCATGAGAACGGAACCCACCATGCCGCGCCAACCCACAAAACCGATTCGTAACATAAAATCCTCCTTGAAATGCTTTCCCGGGTGTCGCCGCGTATCATTGTTTAATGGTGTTTATTTTTCAAGGGAAAAATTTCCCGACCATGCTTTTGAGCACCTTCGATACGGACATATTGATAATGAGATCAGCGTCACCGTCAAGCGGGGTGGGGTCACGATTGATGATCAGCAATGCGGCGCCGCTTCCAGCGGCATGGGCCGGCACCGAAGCAGCCGGCTGAACGACCAGAGAGGACCCCAGAACCATGCATAGATCGCACGCTTCCGCGTTCTCAATGGATCGTGCCATTTTTTCCTCGGGCATGGATTGACCGAAAGAGATGGTGTCCGGCTTTAAGATGCCGCCACAGACATCGCAGGAAGGGGCCCTGATGCCGGTTTGAAGGCGGCGTTCAATTTCATCCCGGTCGTATGTCTTTTCGCAGCTCAGGCATGAAACCGAGAAGGCCGTGCCATGGAGTTCAATAATATTGTCCGGATGATTTCCGGCTTTGTGGTGCAGGTGATCAATATTCTGGGTCACGACGGCCAACAGCTTACCCGCGTCCTCAAGGGCTTTGATGGCCAGATGCGCGGTGTTGGGTTGGGCGTTTTTTATGGTATCGTAAAGACCACTGCTCATTTCCCAGTATTTCCCCCGAGCATTTATGTCGGAGACGATTTTCTGGAAATAGAAGTCCGAAGGATCATATTTTTCCCAAATACCCCCCGGACTCCTGAAATCCGGGATGCCCGATTCCGTGCTGAGGCCCGCGCCGGTGAATACCAGTATTTTATCAGCGTCTTGTATCATCTCCGCGCCCTTTTCAAGCCGAGAATCCATGTTCCGTCCTCCGATGGTCTTTAAAGCATTATTTCATTGATGCAACTTAACACATTTTGTTAGAATACCACACCAGCTTCAAATTTTTGAAGCATAAAATATTCAGACTTGAGGGGTGAAACAGCACATGGGACTTCTGGTCAGGTGGTTGATTCTCACAGTGGCGATAATAGTTGCTTCCTATCTTATTCAGGGTATCGAGGTAAGTGGTTTTTTCAGCGCTTTTTTTGCGGCGGCCATTTTGGGGGTTCTGAACGTTTTTTTCAGGCCCATTCTATTGATTTTGACCCTTCCGATCAATATTTTGACCCTGGGTTTTTTTACGTTCATCATCAATGCGGTTTTGCTCAAAATGGCTTCGGGCGTTATCTCCGGGTTTGTGGTGCACGGATTCTGGTCGGCGGTTTTCGGCGGGCTTATTATCAGTGTGGTGAGCTGGCTGTTAAATTCGTTTATCAATGATCAGGGCAGGGTGGGCTACACGGATCTAAGGCGGAGGGACGATGGGCGTTGGGAGTAGGGGTCGTTTGAATTCGCCCACTGCAAAAAAGACCCTTGGTTTAAAGACTGTTGCGGTACGGAACGTGAACCCTCTCAAAACGGCAGGTTAAGGATTTTAAGGGATATTATTTTCAGTCAAAATGAGTCGGGATCGCAGTGGGGGAACATGTTGCGTAAAATGAGAATTGCATCGGGAGTCAGTCAGCTGGACCGTCTTTTGGGAGGGCTTTACATCGGCGACAATGTGGTTTGGCATGATGATGCCGGAAGTCTGGCTTCCGTGTTTTGCTTAAATTTCATACAGGCATCCACATCCCAGGAAAAGCCTCTGATATATGTAAGTTTTGATCGGTCCCCCCGAAATCTACTGGAAAAGCTGGGTCCTTTGGCTGAAAGTGAACACTTGACCATCCTGGATTGTTTCACTTATGGCAAGGGCGCCGGTTCTGAAGTGTTTCTGAATTTTTATAACGAAGAGGCTTCCCATTTGCCATGCCGGATCATTTGTGTAGATGAACCCTGGAAGGGTTAATAAGGTGACGGATTCTTTTTACGGCATTCATGGTGATATGGAAGGGGATGTTCGATTTGTCTTTGAAAGTCTCACCGGCATGCAGGAGCTGTGGGGAGGTGAGGATCATATCATACGGTTTTATTCCCATTCCTGTCCGCGTTTGTACGAACTCAACACCATTGCGTACTGGATTGTGGAGAAAAAAGCGCATTCTACACGTCTCAGAGCCCAGATTAACCAAATTGCCCAGGTGTCAATCGACCTTTCGGTTAAACGCGGCACCACCTCCCTGACCATACTGAAAGCCGAGAAGCGAAGCCTTGAAAATCAGAACAAGCCGCACCGGTACCGGGTAAAAGATCTGACCGTGAGCTTCGAAACTGAAAAACATACCACAGGCCGGATTGATGGGAATGCGCCTTAAGGAACTTCGGTTGAAACGGGGGTTGAGCCGGACGGAACTGGCTAAACTGGTGGGGGTCACGCCCAGTACGATCAGTCAGGTTGAGGGCAAGCTCATATATCTGTCCCTGCCGGCACTCCTTTTTTCATCCATAAAGGTGAAGAGATGGGTTATGTTTTGACAGGCAAACTACAGTTGAAAGTGGACAAGGGGGTCTATTCGGTTCGTTCCGGCGACGTTATCTATCTTACCAGCCACATACCGTCCCAATGGAAAAATCCGGGGCCGGGGACCGCTAAAATACTCTGGATTAAAATTAAATAAGGGAACTGGAAGAAAATAATATACGCATATCGTGCAGGACTTTTGTTCGTCTTCAAGGCGTGATGACAGGTGCA
>JAGHDR010000097.1 GCA_021159825.1 Deltaproteobacteria bacterium
CCGTTAGGGGCCACAGATCTCCTTGTGGCCGCAATGCTCTACCTTTTCTGCATTCTCCCCATCAATGAAATATCCAGGGCATATATGAAGGACGCCGTCTTTTTCATCTTCGGCATATTGGCTGTGGCCGTGGGGGTAGCCAAGACCGGACTTGATAAAAGGATTGGGCTGATACTCCTGAGCCGCATCAAGAGTGCCAAGTCCTTTGCCTTTATATTTCTGCCCCTTCTGGCCATGTCTGCAAGCTTTCTTTCCGAACATGCCCTGGTGGCCCTGCTTATCCCGGTTCTCATGGGCGTTTACAAGGTGACCTGCAAGATGTACGGGGTGGAAAAGGACAGGGCACTGACGATCTTTCTCTTGCTCGGCATCTGTTTTGCCGCCAACCAGGGGGGGCCCGGTTCTCCTGCTGCGGGCGGACGAAACGCCATCATGATGGGCTACCTAATGGAGTATGGTACTCCGATCCCGTTTCTTGACTGGATGAAATACGGTATGCCTTTTGTCCCGTTCATGGCTGTGGTTATCGGGGCCTATATGTATATCCGCCTTAAAGGCAAGTTTCTGGTAAAGGATATGAACCCGAGCGAGGTGGTGAAAGCGGAAGTGGCCAGGATGCCCAAGTTTGCCGGGAAAGAGGCGATGATGGCGATTATCCTGGTGTGTCTGGTGATCGCATGGATCCTCTTGGGAAAACGTTACGGTTTGGGCGGCCCCACCCTTTATGCGGTTGTTGCCATGTTTCTTTGCCGTATTGTGGGTTGGGACGATATCCAGGACGGCGTGGCCTTTGATGTGGTGGGCCTTTATGCCGCTGCCTGTGCTATGGGGATGGGTCTCAAATTCACCGGCGGCGCCCTTTGGATAGCCAACTCTTTTGTGGCGTTGCTGCCGGAAAGCATATCTCACGGCGATGGACTGGTGATCGGGGTCAGCGTGTTAACCGGTATCATGACCAACTTCATGAGCGACGGGGCAACCGTGGCGGCCCTCGGTCCCATCGTGCTCCCCATGGCGACTTTAGCCGACGTCAGCGTCTGGAAAATTGGTCTGGCGTGCGCGTTTTCTTCCTCCTTTGCCAATTTTCTGGTTGTGGGAACCCCCAATAATGCCATAGCATTCGGCATGGGCAGGGACCCTGAAACCGGAGAAAGGCTGCTGAGTGTTTTTGATTTTGTGAAATTTGGTCTCCCCGTAACCATTCTGGCCTGGCTTGTTCTTTGGTTCTGGACTATATTGGGGTACTGGCAGTTCATGTCATGGCCGCATTAAGGAAGTAATAATGAAGACGTCCCTCTACAAAAAACTTCAGATAAGGATCATCAGCATAACGTTGCTGGTCTCTCTTGCTCCGCTCATCGTCCTTGGCGCAACGATCTATTATCAGTTTGCCCGGATGTACGGGGAAAAAATTGAGGAACAGATCACATACCGGGCCACGGCCCAGGCAGAGGCCGTGGAACTGTTTCTCAAGGAGCGAACTGCCATCCTTTGCGCCATGGCGGACACCCATACATTCAACGATATGACCGATGAAAAGAACCTTGCCCGCATATTTGAGGTGATGAATGCGCGGGCGGGGGCCTTTGTGGATTTGGGCGTGATCTCCAATTCAGGCCGGCACCTGGCTTACATTGGACCGTATGATCTCAAGGGCCTTAATTACTACCAACACCCATGGTTTGATGATGTGATGAGCAAGGGCGTTTACGTCAGCAATGTATATATGGGGTACAGGAAGTCGCCCCACTTTATCATTGCTGTTCGTCGCCAGGAAGGGCTCAATATCTGGATACTCAGGGCGACCATTGATCCTGATATCTTCGAAGATATTGTACGTTCGGCCCAGGTGGGAAAAACGGGTGACGCTTATATTCTTGATCGAAAAGGGGTTTACCAGACCCGCCCGCGCTTCAACGGGGAAATATTGACCCGGTCTCACCTGAATCCCCGCGTGTTCGGCACAAGAACCACGGTTATTGAAGAGAAGAATGCTGAAGGAGTAAAGACGCTCTATGCGGGAAGCCGGCTCAAGGACGGCAAATGGCTCCTGGTCATCAGCCAGGAAGTGGCGGAGGAAATGACCGGCCTGTTTGCCACCAGAATCGCGGAGATCATCATTATCGTATGCGGTTTTCTGGCAATTATTTTTACAACGGTTTTTACAATCCGGATGATCATCAAACGGCTAAGAGAAGCTGATTCGAGGATGAATGAACTCAACGCCCAACTCATTCAATCCGACAAATTAGCTGCCTTGGGCAAGATGGCCGCAGGGGTCGCCCATGAGATCAATAACCCCCTGGCGGTTATCCTTCAAAAAACCGGATGGATGGAAGATCTGTTGGTTGAAGAGAAATTCCGGGAGAGTGAAAATTACCGGGAATATAAGGAATCCCTGAGTAAAATTGAACATCATGTGGAGCGAGCCAGAAAAGTAGTCCACAATATGTTGGGCTATGCGCGAAAGATGGAACCCCGACTGGAGGATGTGGACGTTAACGATACGTTGAAACAAACCATCGATCTGCTTAAAAACCATGCGGACACCAATAACATTGGGATTACAACGGAACTTTCCGATGATCTGCCGATCATTGCCAGTGATCAGTCCCAGCTCCAGCAGGTTTTCCTGAATCTGATGAACAATGCCATTGACGCCATCGGCTCGGAGGGGTTGATTGAAGTAACGAGCCGGAAGGTTGATTCTTTCATCAATGTTGATATAACGGACAACGGACCGGGGATTCCCGAAGATAAACAAAAAAAGGTGTTTGATCCCTTCTTCACCACCAAAGAGACCGGCAAGGGAACCGGTCTCGGCCTGTGGGTCAGTTATGATATCATCACAAAGATGGGAGGCAATATCAGCATCAAGAGCGAGGTGGGAAAAGGCACTACATTCACGGTTGCGCTTCCGGTTGTCATACCGGAAAGGAAATAGGTTTTTGGGGAGTTTGCGGTCAGGCACTGCTCAGCCGCCCAACGGTTCAACCACTTAATAAACGAGATCAATTGAGGAGGATTGTCACATGGATAATTTTAGGGCTTTGATTGTGGATGACGAAGAGGATTTTCTGGAGACCCTGGTGAAACGCCTGCATAAACGAAATATCGATACGACCGGCGCACCCAGCGGCGAAGAGGCCCTGGAGATAATGAAAAAGAAGCTCTTTGACGTTGTTATTCTGGACGTCAAGATGCCGGGGGGCATGGACGGAATAGAAACGCTCAGGGAAATTAAAAAGATCCAGCCCCTGGCGGAAGTGATTTTGCTGACGGGACATGCATCGGTCGAGACCAGCATTGAGGGGATGAAGTTAGGTGCCTTTGACTACCTCCTGAAGCCGATCAAGCTGGAAGAGCTTCTTACCAAGCTGGCCCAGGCCTTTGAAAAAAAAGATACACACGATCAAAAAATCCGGAGCGCCCGGATAAAGGAGCTGATTCGCTTTCCGGGAAGGGTCCTCGGACAGGTGAAGGAGGAAGAAAGCTAAAGTAGGCCCCCGCAATACCACCGGTTAATAAATCTTGGGCATACATCCACAAAGCAATATATATACC
>JAGHDR010000391.1 GCA_021159825.1 Deltaproteobacteria bacterium
TCCCTATACCCTGGCCGAGGTCACCAAAATACCCAAGAACATGGTTAAAATAGAGGGAAAGAAAGCTCAGCAGATGATCAACCTGATGCAGGCACTCGAAGACCATGATGATGTCAGCCATGTGTACGCCAATTTTGACATTGCCGACGACGTGATGGAGGCGATGAGTTGATGCGGGTGCTGGGGGTGGATCCCGGCTCAAGGATTACCGGTTACGGCTTGCTTGAGGAGCAAAACCGTGAGATCTCTTTCATTGAGGCAGGTCTCGTCAAGCCGCCTGAAAAAATGCCTTTTTCTCAGAAAATTCACAGAATTTTTCAAGGGCTCGTGGAAATCCTTGACCGCTGCGCGCCTGATGCGGTGGCGGTTGAAGACCTGTTCTATGCCAAAAACGCCAGAAGTTCCCTCAAACTGGGACACGCCCGCGGCGCCGCCCTGATTGCCGCAGGCCAGCATAACATCCCGGTCTTTGAATATACACCACTGGAAATCAAAAAATCGGTGGTGGGATACGGCAGAGCCGACAAAGAACAGGTTCGATCCATGGTCAGCATGATGCTGCAACTCAAAAAGCAGGTGCCCCTGGATGCTTCCGATGCTCTGGCTGCTGCCATCTGCCATATCAACAGTTCCAGATTAAGAAGGCTCACGCAAAAAAGCCTAGGGAAATGAACATATGATCTCACATTTGAGAGGCACCCTGTTTGAAAAATCAACCCAGTCCATCATCATTGAAGTGGGCGGTGTGGGTTATGAGGTCTTTGTTCCCCTGTCCACCTTTTATGCCCTTCCCGAACATCATGGTCCGGTCAGTCTGCATATTCACACCCACATCAGGGAGGATGCGCTGGTGTTATTTGGGTTTTCCACCAAACTTGAGAAAAGCCTCTTTCTGATGTTGGTCTCCGTTTCGGGCATCGGTCCCAAGCTATCGGCCAATATTCTCTCCGGAATGGGTGCCGAAGAGCTCCTGCGGGCCATTGCCTCGGGAGATACGGATCGGTTGCAGGCTATTCCGGGAATCGGTAAAAAAACAGCGGAAAGGATTGCTCTGGAACTCAAAGATCGCGCGGCCAAATTTTCGGGCGATTCGGAAATACCGCCCATGCAAACCCCGGGAACAGAAGCCGAACGAAGAATGGAAGATGCACTCTCAGCCCTCTTAAACCTGGGCTACTCGGTCAAGATGGCCAAGGCCGCCATTGAAAAGGCCAAAATTCTTGTGAAGGATCAAACCCTCGAGGGTCTGATCAAGGAGAGCCTCAAAATTCTGTCTTGAACCTGAATATTATGGAAGATCACATCACAGACCCGGCCCCCCAGCCCGAGGAAGTGCCGGCGGAAGTCAGCCTCCGGCCCAGAACACTTGAGGAGTATGTGGGCCAGAAGGACTTGAAGCGGAACCTTAAAGTGTTTATTGCGGCCGCAATGGGGCGTTCGGAAGCCCTGGACCACGTCCTTTTTCACGGCAGTCCGGGTTTGGGGAAAACGTCCCTTTCCCATATCATCGCAGGGGAACTGGAGGTGAACATCAGAAGCACTTCCGGTCCGGTGATCGAAAAACCGGGAGATCTCGCCGCCATTCTAACCAATCTTCAGCCCAAAGATGTTCTGTTCATCGATGAAATACATCGCCTGAACCATGTGGTGGAAGAAATTCTGTACCCGGCCATGGAAGACTATGAACTGGATATCATCATCGGACAGGGGCCTTCGGCCCGAACCATGAAAATCCCCCTGCCCCCGTTTACTTTGGTGGGCGCCACCACACGGGCGGGGCTTCTGACACCTCCCTTACGGGATCGGTTCGGCATGATTCTGCGTCTCGATTTCTACGAGCCTGAAGACCTTTACAAAATCGTTGTGCGGTCCGCCGGTCTCCTGGAGATTCCCATCAAAGATGAGGGCGCCCTCGAAATCGCCAAACGTGCCAGGGGAACGCCACGTATCGCCAATCGGCTATTGCGCCGGGTACGCGATTTTGCAGAGGTAAAAGCGGATGGGGTTATTACCCAGCAGGTGGCGAGCCGGGCCCTGGACATGCTTGAAGTGGATGATCAGGGGCTCGACAAGATGGACCGGTTTATCATGCATACCATCATTGAGAAGTTTGATGGGGGACCCATCGGCTTGAGCAGCCTCTGCGCCGCCGTGGGGGAGGAAAAAGGCACCATCGAGGATGTCTATGAACCCTTCCTGATTCAGAGCGGGTATATCAAGCGGACCCCTCAGGGCCGAGTGGCCACGCGCCGAGCCTACCTTCACTTGCACCTGGAAATCAGAGAAGTTGACCATTCCCATCAAAGAAAGCTCTTCTAGGAGTTTTGATCTATGCGGCGTACGCCGAGTAATAACTTGAAAGTATAGGAATTTCCATTTTTTGTTCAGTCATACCAAATAGTTGTTGAAGTGATGGTGATAAATGTGTCAAAAAAGGACACATTATGCATATACCATCAAGCCAAAAAATTGATAAAGAAATTTTCCGGACGATATTTATTGATCATTGGGAATCATTCAAAGATCGTCATCCTGTGTATGCGACTTCGCAATATGAAAATCCGGTTCAGAAGATGCTCGATTGCGGCAAGGAAAGTGCCGGATATAGTGAGCACCGGTGTGTTTATTGCGGTGGTGACATTTGCCGGATAGGGTTTTATATGAAAGAACTGCTTTGCCTACAATATGTTGTAGATGGAACGAATTTTATACACAAATCATCCGGTTTTATTATAAAGAGGTGAAACTATCTTTCATGCTTTGTTGTGCCCGTAGGGCATGGGGGTTAGTTACAAAAGCTGTTTTTGTTTATCCTGTGCCAAAAAGTACGTTGATGATTTTGTTGGTCAAGTGAGCCGGGTGCTTCATGGAGGCATGAATTATTATCATATTGTATTGACAATACCCGATCAACTGAGAATCCCTTTTTATAGGGCTCGACATGATGGAAGCTTGTTATCGGCCTTTATGAAATGTGGGCACGAATGTTTGGAAGACGTCGTCGGAACTGTTCTTCGGCGGAAACTGAAAATAGGAACGATCGTCGTTGTTCAAACGCATGGTCGATCCGGTCATTATAATCCGCATTTACATATTATCATGACAAGCGGTGGGATAAATGAAGAGATGGGCAGTTGGTTTGATTTAAGGTTTTTTAAATATGAGATTATCCATAAGAAATGGCAGTATCATTTATTCAGAATGCTCAAGTCCCATTATAATAGCAGTGCGGTTGATAAACTTATTGATGAGTTATGGAAAAAGTACCCCAAAGATTTGGTTGCCAATGTGAGCAAAGGTAATGTGCCTGAAACATGTGGGGGTCTGGCGCGATATCCGGCGAAATATGTTGCGTCCCCTCCGATAGCGTTGAGACGGATAATCAGTTATGATGGTGAATATGTTACCTATTGGTACAATGATCATATGACAAAATCCAGGAAGGTTGAAACCGTGGAAGTTGATGTTTTTATCGGTCGAATGGTTCAACATATAATGCCTAAATGGTTCCATCGGGTTCGCTATTACGGATTACAGGCTACTAAAACCTTTGAGAAATGGTCGGAAAGGGATGAAGGCTCTGGGGCGTAAGGTTAAGGGGGTGTATCAAGTCGTAAAAGCGAAAAGATATCGTGAACGTTATATGGAGATCAGCTCCCAAGATCCTTTTTTGTGTCGGTATTGTGGTCATGAAATGGTGCTATGGAAGATATGGCATCCAAACTATGGAGTTCTATATGACGAGTATGAGAATATCAAATCCGACAAATACGGGACGGTTCCCGGACAAGACGACAGTGGAGGGGTTAGACTTCCCCCTTCGGCCCTCCTCTGGAAGAATACCACTACCGTTGTTCCCATTGCCGGTATGAAATGAAGGTAAATGAAGCGATTATAGACGTCGAAATTGCAAAAGCAGAATTTGAAGGAAGAAATATAGAGGGTTTTATGCCCGTTCTCGGTTGCCCAGGGTGTAATCAAGAAACAATGGAATATGTGGAAGGTAGTAAGCCCGCGCGTTAGCGCGCTAAGTTCCTACGTTTGGCCACGAAATAATAATAAAATAAATTATTATCGTGTTCCATAAAAGTTGGTTTTCAGGTCAAACTCAAATTTAGCAGGCCATGATGATCCGTGACCTGTTTTATATTTTCTGGTTACTTTCAAAGGCTTATATATTATTTTTATTTCGCCGTGAATTGGAGACACTGAATTTTCCTTGTAAGTTGTTAAATCAATTTCATTAAATTCAAAGTCTTTAAAATTCAACCCGAGATCAGAAATAGCGTTAAGAACATCTTCTTTTTCATCTGCTAACATTATCATACCTCCTATAGTTATTTTTCAAGCGAACCATTGATTATCAGGTAGAATTTCCTTGATAACTTGGTGTTGGCAGTGTTTTCGGGCAAGTTTGCTCTGTACCAATATCATCATTTGTTCGCACGGTAGCATAGGGAGAATAGATTGGGCAAGCCAAAAAAACAGGAAATTCTTTAGGAGGTTCGAGAGGTTATGTGGGTCAAGCATACTCCATCCACGGATCTTTACTTAATCCCCACCGACCCCTTCAAGCCGCAATCTCAGATAAGCTTCCGAAGCTTCAGGATGCTCCGGGTAAAGATCAAGCACCCGCCGGTAGGCTTTTATGGATTTTGGGATCTGATTTTTCTTTTCACTGAGTCTTGCCAGCTGCAGCCAGAGCTCCATGTCGTCAGGCTTTTGCTCTAAAATCTTCTCCATCTCGCTGATCGCCAGGGTTTCCTTCCCGGTCTTAAGGTAGGCAAAAATCAGGTATTCCCTCAGGAAAATGTTTTCGGGATCAGCCTTCACCCCCTTTTTCATAATGTCAATGATTGCCTGATAGCTCTTTCGGTTCACCAGAATTTCAAATAATTCATGAAGCAACGGCGCCGCCTGGCTCTTTTCGTCCCTTAGGAGCTTTTCAATCTCCCTGATCCCCAAATCCACTTTTCCGGCCTTCAGGTATGCCATTGCCAGATATTCTTTGATCCGGACCTGGTCGGGATTCTCTTTCGCTTCTTTTTCCAGAATGGGGATCAGTTGATCATATTCACCCCGGTTTTTCAAATATTCGAAAACAAAATCATAAGCGTCCGTTCCGCCGGGTTTAAGTTCCAGCAAAATAAGTGCCTGACCATAGGCGGCAGGGGTATTATTTTCTTTTCTGTAGATATCAAAAAGGATTTCCTGGACCGTGGTATCTTCAGGATGGTTTTTGATATAACCTTCAAAATAGGGTAACGCGGCCTTCAGGTTCCCACCTTCGTATTCCAGAACACCCAGATTGTAACTCACGGCTTTATTATTAGGATCCAGTGAAAGGATTTTCTCATAGACTTGCCTGAGCGCACCGTTATCCCCCTGTTGCTCCAAAATATTGGCCATGAGAGCCTGCCCCTGCTTTGAATCGGGCTTTTTCTCCAGGAGCCGGGACAGGACCTTCCGGGCCTTTTCAAGGGTTCCCTTGTCTGTTAATCTCCGGGCCAGCTTCAACCGCCCTTCAAAATCATCGGAGTTTAAAGTGACCGCATTGTTCAGATAAAAATCAGCCTCTTTCTGTTGTCCCAACTGTTCATAAAGCGCAGATAAATTATAGTGAAGGTTGGGATCCTTCTGGTCGAGATTGACAGCTGAGAGATAGGCTGAAACAGCCTTTTCAGGCTGCCCGGCTTTCGTATGGAGGAAACCCAGATTTTTATACAGAGGGAGGCGCTCAGCGGGAGGCGCATGTTCAATCATTATTTCGTACTGTTTAGCAGCTTTGTCCCATTCTTCTCTGCCCTCCAGTATTTCAGCCATCCGGGCGCGCGCCACAAGATCATCCGGTCTTTTTTTGAGCAGTTGGTTCAAAACACGGATGATACCGCTTTGGTCTTTCAAAGCGCTATAGCAGGCCAGAAGACTGTTTAGCGTTTCAATGTCGGTTTTTTTCGCCGCCTTTTTCCGGAGCATGGGAACCGCTCTTTTCCATTTTTTCTGCGCCATGAGCTCATCCAGAAGACGATCATGGATTCGGCCGTCATCAGGAAGGAGACCGTTGCCCCTTTCAAGGATCGCAAGTCTCATTTGATCATCAATAATCCGGTTGGCTTTTTCCAGCCAGTCCTCCGCATAGGGCTGAATAATCCACAAGATGGTTCCGATTTCGTGATTCAGGTATTTGACGTCTATCCGAAATTTGTAGCGCTGAAAGGCATCTTTTTGGGGCAGCAATTCGGTGAGCGTCAGGGTGTCGTATTGCAGAGCACTGACGTCAAACCTTTTACAGACCAGGCGGATATTCACGTTAAAGGGAATGGTGGTGGAGATATCGGTAATTTTCAGATTGTCTCTGGGGCGCAGGGAAAGGGTTTCCCCTGACAAAAGCTTACGCGGTTCCCCATTGACGGCTATCAAAATGTACTTCAGGCGAGGGGCATGGGATTTTTTCTGCTGCCACAGCCACCAGCCTGCGGCTGAGACGCTCAGCACCGCAAGCGTGAACAGCCGGAAGAGCAGCCTGCGGCGGGCCCTTTTTTTTCTGCTATTTGCCGGCAATGGACAACCTCAAAGCACCGATCTATTCGGCCAATGGGCCTTCGGAAGCGACCCGAAATCACAATTTTGGCATAACCTGAGGCTGTTGATGGTTCATTGGCCGCTATCTGTAGTGCCCATCCACAAATGGCCAATTTTCTTATTCGTGGATGGACACTCGCTACATTTTTTTCTGCGCCTTTTTACCGAACTTTCCTTCCCAGATCAGAAGGATGGGACTGGCCACAAAAATGGAGGAGTAGGTTCCCACCAACACCCCCACCAACAACGCAAAGGCAAAGTCATGGATGACGCCCCCGCCCAGAATAAAGAGGGCTATGATAACGATCAGCGTGGTGCCTGATGTCAGAATGGTTCGGCTGAGGGTTTCATTGATGCTCTGATTCATGGTTTCCTCAAAGGGCTTTCGCCTGAAGCGTCTCAGATTCTCCCGTATTCGATCGAACACAATAATCGTATCATTGAGAGAATATCCCACGATGGTCAGAAATGCCGCAATAATGGAAAGAGAGAGCTCCCTTTCGGTCAGGGCAAAAAAGCCTAAAGTAATGACCACATCGTGTATGATAGCAATGATAGCGCCCAAAGCGTATTTTAGATTCAGGAAAAAACAAAACGCGAGGGTCACAATGAGGGCAATCAAAATAAGCCATGTGACGCTGATACCGATTTCGGAGGCAATATAAACCACAAAAGCCAGACTTATGGCCATGATGATGCTCATGAGCCATTTCATCTCAAATCGCCCCGAAATATAGATAGCAATAAAAAGAATTGAATAAAAAATGGCAAAGAGCGCCTTCTGGCGCAGGTCTTTGCCCACTTTTGGACCGACCATTTCAACCCGCCGGATTTCGACCTTGTTTCCAAATGCAGTCTTCAAGGCCTGTTCAACCCGGTCGCCCAGGGTGGAGAGTTCTACTTTCGTCTTTCGAATTCGGATGAGATACTCAAATTGTCCGGCTTCGCCGAACTCCTGAACAATGCTATCGTCAAGATTAACGGCACCCAGGGCTTTCTTGATTTCCAGAGGTGAAGTTTTTTGCGCCATTTTGACTTGTACGAGCACGCCTCCGGAAAAGTCCACACCATAGTTCGGTCCCCCCCGCCACACCAGCAAAACAATGGTGGCAAGGATCATTAAGCTGGAAAGAGTGAAGGCGATATTCCGCTTTCCAATGAAATTGATGTTAATTCCGGGTTTTATAAATTGCATTGAATTACTCCAAATGAAAGCTACAGCATGAAAGGCTTTTGATGGTTCATCACCCGCATGGCGGATAAAGGCTCACCCGTTCGCATCGGTTTTTCAGATGCTTAATTTTTTCATATTGCGCTTCACATACAGATAGTCAAAGATGATCCGGGTCAGAAAGATGGCTGTAAAAAGACTGGCAATGATGCCGATACTGAGCGTCACGGCAAACCCGCGAACCGGCCCGGTTCCGAATTGAAAGAGCACCAGGGCAACGATCAAGGTCGTTAGCTGGGCATCCAGAATCGTCACCAGGGCTTTGGAATATCCGCCGTCAATGGCGGTCCTGGGGGTTTTCCCAAGACGAATTTCCTCGCGAATTCGTTCGAATATCAAGACATTGGCATCCACCGACATGCCGATGGTCAGGATAATACCCGCGATTCCGGGCAGCGTCAGGGTGGCGCTGAAAAAGGCAAGCCCCGCCATGATGAAGAGGATGTTCAACAAAAGCGCCAGATCCGCAATGACACCGGAAAACCCGTAATAGATCATCATGAAAAGGATGACAATAATGCCGCCGATGAGCATGGACTTGAAGCCCTTTTCGATGGAGTCCTTTCCAAGGGAGGGTCCCACAGTCCTCTCTTCAATGATTTTAACAGGCGCCGGTAGTGCACCGGCCCGCAATACGATGGCCAGATCCCTGGCTTCATCGGTGGTGTAGCGGCCCGTAATCTGGGCCTTTCCCCCGGAAATTTTATCTTGAATCACCGGCGCTGAATTGATTTTGCCGTCCAGCACGATGGCCAGACGTTTCTTGATATTCTGACCGGTTACCTGTTCGAAAAGCCTTGCCCCCCTGGCATCAAAGGAAATGGAAACATAGGGTTCGTTATATCGGCTGTCGATTTGTACGCGTGCATCTGTGAGGTATTCCCCGGTGAGCGCCGTTCGTTTTTTCAAAAGGTAGGGGGTCTTTCGTTCATGGCCGGTCTTGGGATCAACGGAAACCTGGTACAGAATTTCATCCCCCGGGGGGATATTCCCTTTAAGGGCCTCCTCGACACTGTTTTCCTCATCCACCAGCTTGAATTCCAGGAGGGCGGTTTTGCCGATCAGCGCAACGGCCCTTTTGGGGTCTTTTATGCCGGGGAGCTGAATCAAAAGCCTGTGGTTTTCCTGAGGACGAATATCCGGTTCACTGACACCAAACTGGTCGACTCTGTTTCGAATGGTCTCCAGCGCCTGCTCAAGTGCCATTTTCATGATGTGTGTTTTGGCATTGGGGTCCAGAACCAGTTGAAATACGGGTTTTCCATGTTGTTCGGGCATGGATTCCACGCTGAAATCCGGATAACCGGCAGCCACCATGTCCCTAAAAACAGTCTCATCCTTCAAACGCATGAGGGTAATCATAACCCCGTCAAGGCCTTTGCGTTTCAATGAAATATACCGTATTTTATCCTTCCTGAGATCACCTTTCATCTCGTCTACCACCCGCTCCAGGTGGCTCTCGATAGCCTTTTGAGCCTGGACTTCCAAAACGAGATGCATCCCCCCCTGCAAATCAAGACCCAGATGGATCTTGTCTTTCGGCAGAATACTCGACCACCACACAGGAACCTCGTCGGTTATGGACGGCACGAGATAAACCAATGCCGCCAAGACTGCAAACAGCGCAATTGCGCCACGCCAAGTTAAGCTTTTAGACACTTGCCACTCCATAGATTTGGTTCACAGGAACCGTCGGATTGTCTGTTTCTACTGTTGTGCCTTGGTTGCCACACCGGAAATGGAACCCCTGGCAATTTTGACCCGTATTTTCGGTGCGATCTCCACGGTAACCACATCATCGGTGAGCCCGGTGACCAGTCCATGAAGGCCTCCGCTGCTCACAATACGATCCCCTTTTTTAATGGCGGAAAGCAGTTGTTTATGCGCTTTGGCCTTTTTCTGTTGCGGCCTGATCAGCAGAAAATAAAAAATTGCGAACATCAAAATAAGGGGCAAAAAAGCACCGAAACCACCGCCTGAACTTTCACCGCCGCCGCCCAAATTACCCATTGCATAAGCTAAAGAATTCATCCTTGAACCTCCTCTCAATCAATCCTGTTTTGTTTCAACGTGTAAAATTCTGAACAAAAATGGTCAAAATTATTGTCTTTAATAGCAGATCGCATGCGCGACATCAAGCTGCAATAGTATGAAATATTATGTATCGAATTCAATCTGTATGCCAGGATTTCTCTTGCCATGAAAAGATGCCTTAAATAGGCCCTGGAATAATTGGCACAGGTGTAACAATTGCAGCGTTCATCAATGGGCCTGTCGTCTTCCGCATACCGTGCATTCTTGATGTTCAGCCTGCCGGTGGTTGTAAAAAGCGCACCGTTTCTGGCATTGCGGGTGGGCATGACGCAATCGAACATATCAACACCACGCCGAACCGCTTCTACAAGATCTTCAGGCTTACCCACACCCATTAAATAAACGGGGGCGGTTGCCGGAAGAAAGTCAATGACATCATCGATGACCCGCTGCCGGGTAACGGCATCCTCTCCCACGGAGAGCCCCCCCAGCGCATAGCCATCAAAGTTCATGGCAACCAGTTCACTGGCGCTCTTCTCCCTCAAATCCTTGTACATGCCCCCCTGTACAATGCCGAACAGGGCCTGATCTTCCCTCTTTCTGTGATCCATGCACCGCCGCGCCCAAAGACTGGTCAACCCAACGGACTTTAGAACATAATCATAATCAGCAGGGTAAGGCGTACATTCATCAAAAGCCATGATTATATCCGCCCCCAGGGCTTCCTGAATATCGATGGCTTCTTCCGGACCGATGAGGTGTTTTGACCCATCTATGTGAGACCGGAACACCACCCCCCTTTCGGAAATTTCCCGCAGTCGCGCAAGGCTGTACACCTGAAAACCGCCGCTGTCCGTGAGGATTGCGCCTTTCCAGTTCATAAACCGGTGCAGGCCCCCCAACCGCCGAATCAGATGAGCCCCTGGTCTTAGATAGAGGTGGTAGGTGTTGGCCAGTATGATGGAGGCATCCGCATCCGTCAGGTCTTCAGGTGAAAGGGCCTTCACAGACCCTTGGGTTCCCACCGGCATAAAAACCGGCGTTTCAAAACTTCCGTGAGGGGTCTTGATGATGCCTGCCCTGGCCCGACAATCTCCGGCACGGTGGGTTACTTTAAATTCCATAATTGGACGATAGCTTTCAGCCGTTTTACAGGATCAGCATGGCATCGCCATAACTGTAAAACCGGTATTCCCGTTCAACGGCCCAGACATAAGCCTTTTTTGTCAAGTCAAACCCGGCGAAGGCCGATACCAGGAAGAGCAGGGAACTTCTGGGCAGATGAAAATTCGTGATCAGCCCGTCCACAACATGGAAATCAAAGCCCGGTGTGATCAGAAGTCCGGTTTTTCCGCCACCGGCACGAACCCCTTTTTCCAAGGTCCATGCGGTTTCCAGAGCACGAACCACGGTCGTTCCAACTGCAAAAACCTTTCCACCACGTTCCTTGGTTTCGTTAATCAGTGTCGCGGTATGGGGCTCAATAAAATACTGTTCTTTCTCCAGGTGGTGTTGTCTGATGTCCTCCGTTTCCACAGGCCTGAATGTACCGTACCCCACATGGAGCGTCAAAGGCGCCACTTGAACACCTTTTGCCCTGAGGGCAGAGATGAGATCCTCGGTGAAATGTAATCCGGCTGTGGGGGCAGCCACCGCGCCTGCCTGTTCAGCATAAACCGTCTGGTATCGCTCCCTGTCAAGTACGCTCAGCGAAACGTCTTTCGATCGCTTGATATAAGGGGGCAGGGGAAGATGCCCCTTTTCTGCAAGAAGACCGTCTATGCCTTTTTCACCCCCGGTAAAAGATATCCTTGTGAGACCTCGATCAAGAAGCGCCTGTATTTCTCCGGAGATCGTCCCGTCAAAAAAGATCCGGCTTCCCGGTTTAGGCCGTCTGGAAGACTTCAGCAGACACAATCTGGGTTCGCTGCTGCGGTCCTCCCCGTTGAAATGCTCCAGAACAAGCACTTCAACTTTACCCCCGCTCTCCTTGCGACCAAAAATCCTCGCGGGAACCACCCGGGTATTGTTTACCACCAGAAGATCATGGGACCCAAGAAGGGACGGCAATTCAAAAAAACGGTGATCCGAAAGAGAACCTGCCGAACGATCCACCCTGAGCAGTTTGGAAGAATCCCGTTTGTCAGCCGGAAACTGTGCGATGCGGTTTTCAGGCAGATGGTAGTTATAGTGTTCTGTTTTCAGCATTGAAATTCATTAAAGCGCGTAAAGTATACAAATTCAATTTTTAAGTCAAACGGTTTTATCCTGATATGAAATGGTGCAGGATATCCAAACAGGGAAGGGTTTTAAATTGAAAACCGTCAATCCGTTTAGGGGCGGGAAAAATAAGTGATGAGAAGTCCGATTCCCATGGCCAGAAAGCCCATTAACCGAAGATGCGCGTTGGGCATTTCAAGAAGATTTGCTACCCAATGCTTCATTTTTTCCGGGAACGCAAAATAGGGCAGCCCTTCAACAATTAGAACCAGGCCCAGCAAACAAAACAGTGTTTTCATCAGAATTGGGTAGCCCTCAAAAAAGTTCCACCATTTTAACCTTCCTCTGTGCTCATGTCAACTTGTGTTGACCACCCGTTACACATATTGCTTGATATAAAGAAGGCAGTTAGTTATGTTCCAACAATGAATTCATCCAGAATAAGAATCAATGAAAAGAGATCCGCAAGATGTTTATGATTGCCGGAAGGAATCACCCGTATGAAAAATAGAATCGATGAAATACTGAAAAAAACCCTTTCCCGCTGTTTTGAGCAGGGCGAACTCAAGGAGACGACATTTCCGGATTATGTTATCGAAGTGCCCAATAATTCCGAACATGGTCATTTTGCCACCAATTTGCCCATGACCCTGGCATCGGGTCAAAAAAGAAACCCCCGGGAAATTGCCTCGGTTATTTTAGAAAATCTGAAGGATGAGGCGCATTTTTTTGAAAAGACGGAAATCGCGGGACCCGGATTTATCAATTTTACGATCCGGGCAGAAGAATGGTACCGTATCCTGGATCGGATTCTTCGGCTCCACAAGGATTATGGCCGCAGTGAGATGGGATGTGACGAAAAAATTTTATTGGAGTTCGTCAGCGCCAATCCTACGGGACCCCTTCATCTCGGTCACGGCCGGGGTGCTGCTCTTGGCGATACACTCGGCCGGATTCTTTCCTTTTGCGGGCATCAGGTTGTTCGGGAATTTTATATTAATGATGCGGGATTACAGATCAGAATCCTGGGTGAATCCATTTGGGCGCGCCTGAAGCAGAAGGAGGACCCGGGCTTCATTTTTCCCGAAAACGGTTATCACGGCGAATACATCCTGGATCTAGCTGATACCCTCTCGGGGAAA
>JAGHDR010000336.1 GCA_021159825.1 Deltaproteobacteria bacterium
AACAACCAACGATCAGACCATTTCGAAAGAGAAAGGTGAAAACAATGCCGGTATATGAATTTTATTGTTCTGAATGTCATATGATTTTTAATTTCCTCTCCAAAACCGTAAATACGAAAAAAAGGCCCATGTGTCCGCAGTGCGACAAGGTAAAGCTGGAAAGGCATATGTCTGTTTTTTCCACACCGCGCAATCGGGGGGAAGAAGAAGATTCACCCCTTCCGGATCTGGACGAAAGCAAAACGGAACAAGCCATGAATGTGCTGGCGGCGGAAGCGGAGCATCTGGATGAAAATGATCCCAGGCAAGCCGCCAAACTCATGCGCAAGTTAACCGATATGACCGGACTCAATCTGGGGGATGGCATGGAAGAAGCCCTGAGCCGCATGGAAAAGGGCGATGACCCGGAGGCCATCGAATCTGAAATGGGAGATACTCTGGAAGGGGAAGACCCCTTCTCCTTTGGAAAAAAACCCATCAAGGCTCGCAAAAACCAACCCCCAAGGGTTGATGAAACCCTTTATGATCTGTAAAAACAGGGTGCAGGGTGCAGTTTTCAGGGAGCAGAATAATCAGCTTCAAATTTCATCCTGCCCCCTGACAACTGCCCCCTGACAACTGTTTCTCAAACCTCCACCAATTCGATATCCCCCCATGTAGCCATGGCGTCTTCTACGATTACCACGCCTCCTATAATACCGCCGATCTGAGCCGCCCAATGGGCCGCATGTTCAAGGTCAGCGCGTTTCATAATCCGGTTTCCCAGGGCAGTAGCCGCAGCATCGGCCAGGGCGGTTGATTTGGAAAGAAGACAAACCACGTCGGTAACCCCACGGCTTAAGGAGTGGCCCACGGTTGCTGAAGAAGAACATATGCCAAGGGGCATCTGCCGTTCCGGAATGCGCAGTCCGAGCTTTCCGCTTAAAGGAGAAGCCCCTGCAAAAATTGAGACGGTGACGGGCCGTTTGGCCGTCATAAAAATATCCCCCCCATTTTCAATAATCACCTGCCCGCTCAAATCAAAGAGCGCCTCTCCCACCCATTGCGCCATTGCCCCGGCCACAGACGCCATTGGGCCTACGCCGGCTTTTATGGCAGACCGGATCATATCCCTGACAATGGGGGGGGCACAGGGATCATCACAAAGCGGCAGAAGCGACGTCATAAATTCAGGATGAAATCCAATATAGGTTTCAATCTGGTGACGAAACATGAACACCAGGTCGCGGACTTGTTTTTTAAAATCCGATTCCGCACAAACCCACAAGTCTGTTTCACTTACAACCACTTGAAAGGATTTCAGGTCTTTGGTATGAACGCTATGTCGGTAGGACCGTTTCTGATAAGCCGGCATTTTTAATAGAAAAGGCTTCCAGGGAGCCGTTGTTTTCCTCCAGATTACTCTTCCCTCCTAAGGGTTTTAAAATCTTGGAAGAACAGATGCACGCACACCCGAGAAGCCAAAGTTTAAGCATCACCATCCGCTTCCCTGATTTTGGAGCTTGATGACGCTTAAAGATACAACGTGATTCAGAATACTGATTTAGGAAATATTGCAAAATCCTTGCCATTAAAAAAATACCCTGAAACTGCCTGATTTGGCGTATATTTGTGCAGGCACAGTCAAATAAGAGATATCAATTGTATCAAAAAAACCACAGATATGGCGGTAAAAAGACCACGCAGAGAAGCAGTTGTCAATTGCCGGTTCACGGTCTATTCAACCGTTAACCGGAAACCGTGAACTATAAAACATTACGGGTATTTTTCTTGATTTCAAATTGATGATTGTTTTTCATTCGGCGTTGAACGTTCAAAGTTTGACGTTCGACGTTCATCTTTAAATGACTTTAACACCATTGTAACGCTGCGCTCGTTCTCCACTAAGCCCCTCTCTATCCTTTTTGAGGGCCAGGGGCAAATGCTCAAGAATATCCTGGGCCGTCATGCCGTCCGCGCCTTTTGCTTTTGCTGCAAGATCCCCGGCAAAACCGTGAAGAAACACACCTTTCAATACGGCATCCTCAAAATCCAGGCCAAGCCCGAACATGGCGGCAATGACCCCGGTTAAAACATCGCCTGAACCGGCTGTGGCCATACCTGAATTTCCCGACATGTTCATAAAAACCCGGGCATCCGGCAATCCAACCAGGCTGTGCGCGCCTTTCAATACGACCGTCGCCTGTAACGCTTCCGAAGTTTCTTGCAGGATATTTATCCTGTCATGGTTAATTTTTCGCACATCAACGCCCGTAATCCTGGCCATTTCACCCGAATGGGGTGTCAGGACGGTTGCCGCCCTACGCTCTTTTAAGCTTTGAGGATTGCTGCAAATGGCGGTAATCCCGTCACCATCCAGCAGAAGGGGAACTTCCATCTCTTTAACGAGGGCTCTCACCAAGCCTTGGGTTTCCGCATCCAGAGATAAACCGGGCCCCATAACCACCATGTCCATTTTATTGGCCAGGTTTAGCAAGAAATCCTTATTTTCAATGGCAATGCTGCCGGATTTCGTCTGTTTTTGAGGCAATAAAACAATTTCGCTGCCCTTGTTGGCGATAAACGGTGTGATGGATTCAGGGGCCGCCAGACGTGAATACCCGCCACCGGCTTTCAAAAAAGAGAGGGCCGCAAAGTAAGGTGCGCCAAAATAGCCTGAAGCACCGGAGATGAACAGAACCTGACCCATGCTGCCCTTGTGAGCGTTGGCATCCCTTGCGGGAAGGCTTATGTGCGGCGTGATGCCGACCTTGAGATCATTGGAATCGTACAATTCGGGCGGAAAGGAGATATGGGTTACAACCAAATCGCCGCATAAATCATAACCTGGAAACATAAGATTACCCAGCTTTGGAAGACCGAAAGTCACCGTGTAGTCCGCCTTTACAGCGATCCCCAACACTTCTCCCGTATCCCCTGAAACACCGGAGGGAATATCCGCACTGAACACGGTTTTTCCGCTTTTGTTAATGGTGTGGATGATGTCCCGATAAAAGCCTCTCACTTCCCGCTCAAGCCCGGTCCCCAGAATCGCATCCACAACAGCGTCGGAGTGTATGATATCCATATGAACAGAGGGTTCATCTCGAACTTCACGGATCTCAACGGGGAGAGATTTCAGAATATCCAGGTTCAGCTTTGCCGCTCCCCGGTACTTTTGCCGATCTCCCAAAATGAATACCTTGACAAGTCCGCCATTTGAATGAAGCTTTCGCGCAATAACGAAACCATCACCGCCATTATTGCCCATTCCGCAAAAAACAACGAAGCGTTTTCTCTTGATGCCGAATTCGTTCAGAATAACAAAATAGACCGCATCACCGGCATTTTCCATGAGCAGTTCTTCTTTAATGCCATATGTTTCAATGGCGGTCCTGTCCAGGTTTCTCATTTCAGCGACGTTGCTGATTTTCATGGTTTCACCTTCTTATTAAGGGTGCAGGGTACAGTTGTCAGGGTGCAGGATGTATGTAATTCAAAAGTATAGGAATTTCGTAAATATTCGGCTTATTTTTAGATCCCCAAAAATAGTACGGGACACGAGGCAAAAAATCTGCTAAAAGGAGAAGCATGAATGCTTCTTCTGAAAAATTACTGCCATTATACACGCCTGAAATCTACGATCAAGTCATTGATTTGTCCGTTTTGCAACCTCGGAAGATCCTGGTTTTAGAAAAAGAATATCTGCAATTGAAAAGTGAGGTGGGCTATTGGCAGGCCATGCATAAAAAAGCCGTTTTGCGTGAAAATGAACTGAAGCAAACAGT
>JAGHDR010000057.1 GCA_021159825.1 Deltaproteobacteria bacterium
GCCTGATAATTTGCGGTTTCTTCTTCAACTTGTTGATTTTGCATATTTTCTATAGTCAGGGAGGTAATAGTTCGCATTCCATTCAAGAGAAAAAAGAGAACTCCTCCCCCAAATCCGTTATAGTCAGGCCGATTTCAAATGAGCGAAATCTTCCATGGCGCCGTGAAGGGCTGAGAACTTTTTTGCCGGCCCAGCGCTGAACCATTTCCAGTAACCCTTTGGGTCTCACCGGTTTGGAGATATAGTCATCCATGCCGGCTGCCATGCACTTTTCCCGATCACCCTTCATGGCATGTGCCGTCATGGCAATAACCGGCAGTTCCCGGTACTCGGGCGCCATTTTCCTTATCTCAGCGGTCGCTGCATATCCATCCATCTTGGGCATCTGAATATCCATAAAAACCATGTCATAAGACGCGTTTTTGAGTGCTGCCACCGCCTCAATGCCATCATTAGCCACATCGACCCGGTGCCCGGCTTTTTCAAGTATTCGTAGTGCCACCTTCTGGTTCACCAGATTATCTTCCGCCACAAGCAACCGGGCCTTTCCGACGGCATCCTCTCCCAGGCTATGCCGGGTAATGATCCCCGCAACCCGGTCTTTCTGTTCGGGCCTGTCCTCAGTATCGGGGTCTACAAGGGTTTCAGCCAGAGCATCCAGCAGCTGGGATTGGCGGACCGGTTTGGTCAAATACGCGGCGCAACCCAATTCCTTGAATCGGCGCGCATCGCCTCGCTTTCCCACGGAAGTCAGGATTAATATACGGGTATTATCCATAAGGGGTTCGGAACGGACGGCACGGGCCACATCTTCACCATCCATTTCAGGCATCTGATGGTCCAGCAGAACGGCATCAAAGGGCCGGTCCTCTGCCATTCTTCGGTTCAACAACAAAAGCGCTTCCCTGCCGCTTTCAACCGCTTCCGGAAAACATCCAAAGGAAAGCAGGGTCTTAGTCAGAATGGTGCGATTGGTGGCGTTATCGTCAACAATAAGGACATGACTTCCCCTGACGCTTTGACGGGTTTTCATGGGAAGTTTTTGACGCTTGTCCTGTTTTCCGAAAGGTATGGTAAACCAGAAGGTACTCCCTTTCCCCTCCTCACTCTCCAGGCCCATCCGGCCCCCCATCAGTTCCACCAGCCGCTTTGAAATACTCAAACCCAGGCCGGTTCCCCCGAAACGACGGGTCGTACTGCCGTCCACCTGGGTAAAACTGCCGAAAACAGCCGCCTGACGATCTTGTGGAATACCGATGCCGGTGTCGGATACGGCGAATCGAATCAAAACCCGGTTATCCTCGTCCCGCATCATTGCCGCATGGATATCCACATTACCCTTGTCCGTAAATTTGATGGCGTTTCCGGACAGGTTCACCAGAACCTGCCGCAACCGTTCAGGATCACCAAGCAGCCTGACTTCACAATGGGGGTCTACAAAACATGTAAATTCAACGCATTTGGCCTGAGCATTGGGCGCCATCATTTCGCCCACTCCCTCCACCACATACCGAAGGTCAAAACCAATTTCCTCAAATTCCGGCTTGCCGGATTCTATCTTTGAAAAATCAAGGATATCGTTGATCAAAGTGAGCAGACCGTTTGCGGCGTTTTTCACGGTCTCGGCATACTCCCGCTGCTCGGTGTCCAGATCAGTGTCCAATAACAGATCGGTCATGCCGATGACGGCATTCATGGGGGTTCGGATCTCATGGCTCATATTGGCCAGGAACTGATCCTTGGACATACTGGCGTCCTCGGCTTCACGCCGGGCCTTAACCAGTTCGGTCACATTGATGACATTGAGCGACACCCCGTCATATCGGTCCTCCTGATATATGGGCTGAACCCGAAGGATGGTTTCCGCATCGCCGATGGCCCTTTGAACCACAACCGCATCAGACCCGGGATTTCGCCGGAATCCTCCAATATACCCCATCACCGTATCCAGGATTTTCCCGGAATGAAAACCTTCAAGCCTTTTCCCGAGGATGTCTTCCCGCACCTTGCCCACAAAATCGCAGAAATATTCGTTGACTTCCACAACCCGATTATCCCCGTCCACAAAAACAACGCCCTCCTCCATGCCTCGTATCATTGAAGAAAGTCTTGCGGTTTCCTGCCTGGCTGCTTTTTCAACAACCATCTCAACGGTTCTATCTTCATAGGTCAAAAGCTGCCGACCGTTCCCCATATCCACGGCCTGGAACCGTATCACCTTATCAACGCCGTCTTTACACCGCACCCTGAAAGTCCTGGCTTCCGGTCTTCCGGTTTCCCGCTCTATTTCCGTATCCGCCTGCCAGGTATGCGCCACCTCATCCCGATAGAGCGCATCCGGATAGGCTTTTTTAAACCAGGTTTTTTTATCGGGGATATCTTCCCGTGTATACCCAAAAATCTCGGTGAACATGGGGTTCACATATTCAATCACCAGATCCTCATTGGAAATGGATATGCCGAACGGGGAATATTCCGTCAGGTGCTCAAACTGATCCTTATTTTTCACAAGGCGTTTCCTCCGCAAATTCCAATTTCTATTCTCTCAAATCCTTTTTCAGCACTTTTCCCACATTGGTTTTGGGCAACTCATCCCTGAATTCAATCATGGTGGGCAGTTTGTAGGCTGCCAGCTTATCTTTACAGTATCGGAAATGGGCAGCCAGATACTTCCCACCTTCCGTTCACCGATAAACGGGTTAATGTGTATCACCGGACTCGATTCGGTCAGACCGAACCCTTCAGCGGTGGTGGCGCCTGTTTTGCCCTCAAAATCCCGAATTACTTCCACCGGCAACGGCGCGCTTCCGGAAAAACAACCCTTGATGGAGGTCAAATCGGCATTGTCGATTCCGGGATGGTTCAGCAATCCAATGAACATGGTCGGCACCAGCGGAGCAAATGTCGGTTTGAACTTGCTGATGGCCTCAAGGAGCGGCTCCGGCTGCGGCTTGGGAATCAAAATATCCCCCCAGCCGGCATAGATGCAGAAATTCATGGCCGTGGAC
>JAGHDR010000314.1 GCA_021159825.1 Deltaproteobacteria bacterium
GACCTGAGCCCCTTCAAGAAAAGACCGAGCCCGCGCGCTACGGCGGGTATCGTAGCCATCGGGATCAGCTACATCATCGGATGGCCCGCGGTGGCACTCTTGGGAGTTATTTCAATCCATTTGGAAAAGCCGATGATTGCGATTATCGGGGGCCCTCTGACCTACGGCCTCTCCCATCTGGTTTTCATTTTGGGAATGTATCTGGCAGGGGCTGATTACGCAAAAACCTTTTTGCGGTGGGCCACAAGAAAAACCATGGAAAAGCTGATGGGAAACCTTGATGAAGATTCAAAACAGAAATCTGAAATCGTAAAATAAAACACTGTTCTCAGGAAAAGATCTTGCCCGGATTCAGGATGCCTTCCGGATCAAACGCTTTTTTGATACGCTTCATCAGTTGAATGCCCTCAACGGGGATTTCCATTTCCAGATAGGGCGCTTTGGTGATGCTGATACCGTGTTCACCCGTAATGGTGCCACCCATGTCAATGACTTTCTCAAAGAGCGCTCTGACAATGGCGTGACCATTTTTCAGCTGGACGGGATCTTCTTCGTCAAGCATGATGTTCACATGGATATTTCCATCTCCGGCATGGCCAAAAGCGGGAATGGGAAGCCCGTATTCCATGGAAACGGTTCCCAGAAATGATATCAGTTCCGCCAGGCGACTCCGAGGCACCACAATATCTTCGTTGATTTTATGGGGTCTTAACTTGTGAAGGGATGGCGATACATTCCGTCTCGCCTCCCAAAGCTCCTCTGCACTTTCAGGGTTTTTTGCCGCCCGAAATACCGTTGCCACCCCGCATAAATCCTCGATAATTCGCGCCTGGTGCGCCACCAGTTCAGGGTGACCATCCACTTCGATCAGCAGCATGGCGCCGGAGTTCTCCGGTAAATCAAGATGCATTTCTTCCCTCACGCAATCGATGCACAGTCGGTCCATGAACTCCAGAATGGCGGGGACAATTTTATTGCGGATTATCTTTGAGACCGTTTGGACCGCCAGGGACACATTTTCAAAAAAGGCCACCATGGTGTGTTTGGTCTCGGGCTTCGGCACCAGGCGAAGGGTCATGGCGGTGATGACCGCAAGGGTTCCTTCAGATCCCGCAATCAATCGAACCAGATCGTAACCCGCAACACCTTTTCGGGTTTCCACACCTGTTTTAATGATTTCCCCGGTGGGCAATACGATGGTGAGTCCCAGCACATAATCCCGGGTAACCCCGTATTTAACGGCCCGGAGTCCACCGGCACATTCCGCTATATTTCCCCCGAGGGTTGAGACCTTCAAACTGGCCGGATCAGGCGGATAAAAAAGATCTTGTGCCTCAACGGCCTGCTGAAGATCGGCTGTTATGACACCGGGCTCAGCTTTCGCAATTAAGTTGTCCCGGTCCACGGAGAGAATCCGGTTCAGACGGTCCATGGCCAGCACAACACCCCCGTAAACTGGTACCGCGCCCCCGCTCATCCCCGTGCCTGCCCCCCTGGGAACAATGGGAAATCCATTCTCCGTTGCCAGCCGAAGGATGCGGGAGATCTGTTCGCTGTTTTCAGGAAACGCCACCACATCGGGCATGTGGGCTATTTTGGTGGCATCGGAAGCAAATTCGACCATGTCCTTTTGGGAGGTCATCAGATGTTTTTTGCCGACAATGCCGGATAATTTTTCAAGAAGGGTTTTTGAAATCATTGCGGGATCTGAACACGACTTTTAAGGGCATGCTGGAGGGTCATGGTATCCATGAACTTGAGATCTCCCCCCATGGGTACCCCCAGGGCAATCCTTGAAATCTTAACCCCGGGGTTTTTTTCCGAAAGTAATCCGGCGATGAAGGAAGCCGTGGTTTCACCGCCGGTGGTGGGATTGGTTGCCAGAATAACCTCTTTAATTTTCTCCCTCTCCAGCCGCCCCAGAAGCCTGTCGATCTTAAGATCTTCAGGACCGATACCATCCAAAGGGGAGAGCACGCCATGCAAAACATGGTATCGGCCTCTGTAAACGCCGGATTCCTCCAGGGCCATCTGGTCCCCGGGGGTTTCAACCACGCAGAGGGTCCCGTCGGCGCGCTGATCGTCCCGACAGATGGCACAGGGATCTTTATCGGTCAGATTGAAACACACCGAACAAAACCGGATCTTTTCTTTGACTTCGATCAAACTCCGGGCCAGGCCTTCCGCCAGTCCTCGATTGCTGCGTAAAACGAAAAGCGCCATACGCGTGGCGGATTTCTGACCAATTCCGGGAAGTTTGGAAAATTGATCAACCAGTTCAACTAAAGGTTCAGGATAAATTCCCATGACTCACCCCATTATTGTTCATCCTTCATCCTTCATCCTTCACACAAGACCGGGCATCCCCGGAATATTCATCCCCTTGGTGAGCTCCCCCATCCCTTCGTTCATCATGTTCCTGGCCTGCGTCAGCGCATCATTGACCGCTGCCATGACCAGGTCCTCCAGCATTTCCACATCTTCCGGATCCACCACTTCACGGTCGATTTTGATGGAGAGGAGGTCCTGTTTCCCATTGGCCACCACGGAAACCATACCGCCGCCTGCGGAAGCCTCTACAGTCTTCTCCCCCAGTTCCTCCTGAATCTTGGCCATTTTAGATTGAAACTTCTGGGCTTGCTTCATCAACTGCCCCATATTCGGCACGCCTTTCATTTGATTCCTCCTTGATGCTTCGTTATTTATTGATTAATTTGCCTTCAAATAAATCCAGAACATTTTGCGCCACATCTCGAACTTCAGGCGGAAGTTCAACTGATACGGTTGCGCTGCTGTTTTTAGTCTTGTTTGAAGCGCGGTCCTCTTCGATTTTCGATTCCTGCGGTTTAACTTTGATTTTTACCCGGATATCCCTTTGAAAAAACGTCCGGCAATACCCCGTCAATTGATTAAGTTTTTCCTGTTCCTCAAAATAGCCGGAAGAAAATTTATGATTGCCGCTTTCGATTTCCAATAGGTCTTCAGTGAGTTTCTTGAGGTGCCAGTCTTTGAGGATGGTGTAGAGCATTTTGCTTTTATCGAAAACAAACTGAAGGAAATCCTCCCAGGTTTTTTCTCCATTGTCGGATGGGTCAGACGGATCTTTCAAGTCGGCCCGGCCAAATTCTTTAATTTTCTCCTTGCCCATGGGTGTTTCGCCGACATCAACTTCACCCATCGTACCTTCTTTGTCATTCGGGGACCAGCCAGTGGGAGCTTCTGATAGGGTTTTCCCGTTTTCCCGGGGTTGCTCGGGTGAAAGGGAGACCACCCGTTCTTCCAACACCGCTATTTTTTTCATGATATCGCCAAATGACAGGTAGTCGCCAAGGCTGCACAGCTTAATCATGGTGGTTTCCAGTACCAAGCGTGGATAGGTTGTAAATCGAAGGCCGTCTTCCCTGGCGATCAGAAAATTCAATACAACCTGCAGTTTTTCCTCCCCGGCCATTTCAGCCTGGCGTCTGATTTCGTCCCTGTCGCTCTCACTCATGTCGATGAGCTGTTCCCCGGGAGCAATGAGGCTGATCAACAGATTTCTGAACTGCGCCATCAGCGCACGATAGAATTCTTTGATGTCATACCCCTGGTTGTATACTTTTTCGACCACCGCCAGACACCTGAGCGAAGCGCCTTCAATAACAGCGGACGACGACTCGAAGATAAGACCGCGATCAATGATGCCCAGGATCTCCGGCACCTGGCTGTCCAGAACGCTCTGTCCGGCAAATGAAATCACCTGATCCAGAAGGCTTTCCGCATCTCTCATGCTTCCTTCCGCTTCCCCGGCAATCATGGAAAGACCCGTGGTGCTGATGTCGACGCTCTCATGTCCGGCAATTTTTTCCAGATAGGCAACAATCTTGGGCAGGGGGATCCGCTTGAAATCAAATCGCTGGCAACGGGAGAGAATCGTGATGGGAACTTTGTGGCTTTCGGTGGTGGCAAATATGAACTTCACATGGGGTGGCGGTTCTTCCAGGGTTTTCAAAAGAGCGTTAAAGGCCGGAAGGGTCAACATATGAACTTCATCTATTATATAGATGCGGTACCGGCTGGCGGAGGGCATGTATTTGGTGTTTTCACGAAGTTCCCGAATCTCGTCGATGCCCCGGTTGGAAGCGCCATCAATTTCTTGCACGTCAATGGAATTACCTGCTGTTATTTCACGGCAACTCCGGCACTGGTTGCAGGGTATTCCCGGTTCTCCCCGGGTACAGTTGATGGCCTTGGCAAAAATTCTGGCAACAGACGTTTTGCCCACCCCCCTGGGTCCGCCAAAAATATAGGCGTGCGCCAACCTGCCGGTCAGAATGGCATTCACCAATGTCCGGGTAATGTTCTCCTGGCCGACGACATCCTCAAAAATCTGGGGACGCCATTTTCTGGCAAGAACTTCGTAAGGCATCTCTTTATGAGAAATAATCGGACAATCGGGGACAGACCCCGTTTTTTCCTATGGGAATATTGCCCGTCTATTTCGTCCTTGCAAAAAAAACGAGGTCTGTCCCCGATTATTTTTGGCGGAGAGAGAGGGATTCGAACCCTCGGTACCACGGTTAGCAGTACACGCGATTTCCAGTCGCGCTCCTTCGGCCAGCTCGGACATCTCTCCTTGTTTTATTCTCAAATAAACAACCGATCCACCATGAAAACCCTGGCGGAGAGGGTGGGATTCGAACCCACGTGCCCCGCTATTAACAGGACAAATCGATTTCGAGTCGATCCCGTTACGGCCACTTCGGTACCTCTCCTGAATCGGGTTTATTGCCTTTTCCCCTGCGGGCTTGAAAAAAACGTCTCATCAGTGCCCGGCACTCGTCCTCCATAACGCCTGATACGATTCCAATGCGGTGGTTGAGGCGGTCATCCCGGGAAAGATCATACAAAGACCCCGCAGCGCCGCCCTTCATATCGTGTGCTCCGAAGGCCAGCATGGACACCCTCGCGTGAATAGCCGTTCCCATGCACATGAGACACGGTTCTATGGTCGCTACCAGCAGACAACGGTTTAACCGATAGTTTCCTTTGATCCGGCAGGCCTTTCGGATGGCCAGGATTTCAGCATGTGCTGTGGGATCACAAAGTGATATGGGCTGATTGTGAGCCCGTGACAAAATGCGTCCTTCAGGGTCAGCCACCACCGCGCCCACAGGAACTTCCCCCTCCAGATAGGCTTTTTCCGCTTCCAGCAGTGCCTGCGTCATCAAATGATAAAGATCAAGTTGCATTTTTCAATGCTTTTACATTATTTTTTTCCGGTACGTCAAGGGGAATGGTCTTTTGAGCGTATGAAAATATCAACAACCTTCCCGGCCGAATGTGAAAGAACGAGGACACAATGCCTTGTCGATGTCTCCAAAAATCTTTTTTGCAACCCCGTAATCCCCGTGGGGACAAAATCCCAGCTCCGATGCATAGGCTTCGGCTCCTTCCACCAGCTTTCTGGCGCAGGCGGGGTGAACCTCTTTTAAAACCTGCGTTTTTTCAATGTGCTCCAGTCGGAATCGGTAATCTCTCTCGCTAATGAGCATGCAACCGGCGTTTTTTACGCCCAAACAGAAAACATCCAGTAAAAACACCGCCATCAGAATCTGATCACCCGGTGTTTTTCGCGTGACAACAACGGTACCCATACCGGCATCGGGTTCAAAAAGGCCTTTGCGTTCCCAACATTCGTACAGTGGCGCCTGCAGGGCCTGTGCCGTGGCAATCCGATGGGTGATGCTGGATAAAGCCGCTTCCCTGCGGAGGGTTGCCTTTCTTTTTTTCCTTTTGGCAGTTTTTTTTGCTTTCATCAGCTGAATTTTTCTACGGCGTAACACCATGATACAGTTGCTCCTGACGAAACGTATTCCCCCGGGGACTCGTCGATTATTCTTATGTATTAAACCGACGGCCTTACAGGCCCCGGCCGGTCAATCGTTTCAATGCGTTCAGGTATTTTTCTCTTGTCTTTGCAATTATTTCCTCGGGCAATTTCGGCGGTGGCGGCGTCTTGGGCCATTTGATCCGGACCAGGTAATCCCGGAGAAATTGTTTGTCAAAACTCTTTTGCGGACCACCCGGTGCATAGGTATCCATGGGCCAGAAACGGGACGAATCAGGGGTCAATACCTCATCAATGAGAATCAATTTGCTGTCTTTGATACCGAATTCGAATTTTGTGTCCGCAACAATAATCCCTTTCCGGGCAGCCAGATCCCTTCCAAACTTATAAATTTTGAGGCTCAGCCGGCGAACCTCTTCCGCCGTATCTCTACCCAGAAGTCCTACAGCGGTTTCAAAATCAATATTTTCATCGTGCATGCCTTCTTCGGCCTTGGTGGAGGGGGTAAAAATAGGTTCAGGCAGCTGTTCTGATTCCCGAAGCCCTTTTGGGAGGGTTATGCCGCAAACGCCCCCGGTCGTCGTATACTCTTTCCAACCGGACCCGGAAAGGTATCCCCGGACAATACATTCCACCGGTAAGGGTACCGTTTTTTTAACCAGCATGCTGCGGTGCTCAAGTTCCGCTGTGTATTTCCGGCAGATTTCAGGATATTCGGCAGGTGAACTACTGATGACATGATTTTCGACCATTGATTCAAGTTTTTTGAACCAGAACAGAGATATCCCTGTGAGAATGCTGCCTTTATCAGGAATGGGGTCATCCATGACCACATCAAAAGCACTCATGCGGTCGCTGGCCACAATCAAGAGCTTGCCCTCAATTTCGTAGACATCGCGAACTTTGCCCCGTCTTAAAAGGGGGATATCGTTGAAGTCGGTTTTTGTTACAACCTTTGAACCCATGGTTCTTTACCTCCAGGTTTTATTTTTGTACAGGCATAAAATGAAAATCGGGGTCACATGGCGGCTTCCAATTTCGTGAAATCCTACTATAATGATTCATGTAATGTAATGCAAGCCAGAGAGAATTTCTGGATAATCAGGAAAAAGGCCAATGCGGTTTGTAGCGGACATCATGTTGGGCAAACTTGCCAAATGGCTCAGGGTTCTTGGCTTTGATGCCGATTATCA
>JAGHDR010000413.1 GCA_021159825.1 Deltaproteobacteria bacterium
CAAAGAAACCAAGTAGTTTGTTGACGAATGCAGGCCAGTAGCTCTAACGGCTAGAGCACCGGACTCCAAATCCGGGTGATGGGGGTTCGAATCCCTCCTGGCCTGCCATTTTTTTTTGTGAGGCCTCTTGGGAAGGGTTAAACACACGAGCAGCGTTTTCATTCCCTGTTCAATTTACGGGGTGCCTTTTAAGGAATTTCATGCGTCTATGAAAAAGAATAACCGAAAATCAAAAAGCAAGAAAAGCCTCAAGAAGACGAAAACCAACGTTGCCGTTGGTGCCGCTTCAACGTCGATGGATGTTGTCAATAAGGGGGCGAAACCGGATGGAAAGCCCGGCAGGGTCGTTCAGAAAAAAACGCCGAAAGCCGGTAAACCCGGTGAGAGGGGAGGCGCAAGCAACCTGTTTAAAACTGTGGGACTGTTTTTACGACAAGCCAAGGTGGAACTGAAAAAAGTCAAGTGGCCTACCCGTAAAGAGTTGATTGCTTCCACGGTTGTTGTGATTGTTTTGACGATACTGATTTCCATATACCTGGGTCTGATTGATTTTGGCCTTATTAAAATTATAAAACATGTTGTTGGTTAGGTCTGCTGAAAATTTTTCTTGGGATTCTGCTTTATTTAAGCTGTAACACAGCGATCAGGGGTTTTCGTGGAATTGAAATGGTACATTGTTCATACTTATTCCGGGTTTGAGGACAGGGTTAAAAAAAGTTTGGAAGAGCGTATTGAATCCTTTGGGCAGAAAGAGTTCTTTGGAAGGATCCTGGTTCCCACTGAACAGGTCGTTGAGCTGAAGAAAGGCGAGAAGAAGACCACATCCAGGAAATTTTACCCCGGTTATATCCTGGTCGAAATGCATATTGACCAGGATACGTGGCACACGGTACGAAATACGGCAAAGGTAACGGGATTCGTGGGCGGAGAAGTCGATCCCACACCGGTATCAGCCGAAGAAGCCGAACGGGAGATTCATCAGATGGAAGAGGGTGTTAACAGGCCCAAAGCCAGGTATAATTTTGAGGAAGGCGAAGAAGTGCGGGTGGTAGATGGTCCTTTTACCAATTTTCAGGGAACGGTTTCCGAAATAAAGCCCGATAAAGAAAAATTGAGAGTTCTCATCACTATTTTTGGACGGCCGACTCCTGTGGAACTTGATTTTATTCAAGTCATCACTATTTAAGGCAAGGGATTAAACATGGCAAAAAAAATTATTGGATCCGTTAAGTTGCAGGTAAAGGGCGGACAGGCAAATCCTTCACCTCCCATCGGGCCAGCATTGGGTCAACATGGTGTCAACATCGCTGAATTTTGTAAGGCGTTCAACGCAAGAACTCAAGACCAGGTGGGGACGGTCATTCCGGTCATTATTACCATCTATGCGGACAGGTCTTTCACATTTATTACAAAGACGCCTCCAGCTTCCGTGCTGTTGAAACAGGCAGCGAAAATTGCGAAAGGCTCTTCAGAGCCCAATCGCGATAAGGTCGGATCCGTATCGCGCAAACAGATCGAAGAGATTGCGAAGGTTAAGATGGAAGACTTAAATGCCATTGACATAAACGGCGCAGCAAGGATTATTGAGGGTACCGCGAGGAGTATGGGTATCACGGTGTCCTAAAATCTGTAAAACGATGAAGGGAATAAAGAGATGGCTGGAGCGGGCAAAAAATACAGGAAAAGTGCTCAGAGGGTTGATAAACTGAGGCGATATACGTTTGAGGCGGCGATTCAACTTTGCATTGATTGTGCTTATGCCAAATTCAATGAGAGTTTGGATTTAGCGGTTAAACTGGGTGTTGACCCAAGGCATGCCGATCAGATGGTCAGAGGCACGGTGGCGCTTCCCAATGGCGTTGGAAAAGAAGTTCGGGTGGCTGTTTTTGCCAAAGGGGAAAAGGAAAAAGAGGCCATGGATGCCGGTGCCGACTATGCGGGGTCGGATGAACTTCTGGAGAAGGTTCAAGGCGGCTGGCTGGATTTTGACAAGACCATTGCCACCCCTGATATGATGGGCGCTGTTGGGAAACTCGGTCGCGTTCTGGGGCCCAGAGGATTGATGCCGAACGCCAAGCTGGGAACGGTGACCTTTGATGTGGCCAGGGCGGTAACGGAGATTAAGGCAGGCAAAATTGACTTCAAGGTGGATAAAACAGGTATTGTTCATGCCGCAGTGGGTAAAATGGAGTTTGGCCTGGAAAAGCTCATGGAAAATGTTGCCTCTTTTATGGATACGATTCAGAAACTCAAACCGCCTGCCGGTAAAGGGACTTATTACAGAAGTATTGCGATTTCTTCGACCATGGGGCCAGGGGTTAAGGTTGATCCCGTTAATGTAAAGGATATATTGAACCCATAGATACGGTAAAAGCAAAATTGTACTTCTTTAAGCAAAACAGTGGATGGTCTTTTCATCTGACAAGATCGTCCATTTTTGTGTTTGAAGAATGCTCCAAAATATGTGTGAGCAATCAAGATTTTAGGGTTACGCGCTTCATTTTTTGAAGGGCGTTTTGGGTCAAAGACAGTGGGTGCCGCCATGCCTGGGTAACAGTTCATACTTAGGGTGAAGCGGCTTAAAATCAAGCCTGCCGAGACTGGATGAAAGTGGTGTTAAGGGGTGTACACCTTTTGTCTTTGGCAATCGTATTGTCCATTAAAAGAGAGGAGGTGAACATGAATAGGCAAGAAAAAAAAGAGTTGGTTGACAACCTTCACGAACGTCTTGAAAAGGCCGAAGGGTCGTATCTGGTGGATTACCAGGGACTTGATGTTGAATCCATGAACCGATTGAGACGTGATCTCAGACAGGCAAATGCTGAGATTGAAGTTGTGAAAAACAGGCTCTTGAAACTGGCGAGCAAAGATACCGATACCGAGCTGATTTTGGATCTTATGCAGGGGCCTACAGCGGTTGCTTTGACCTATGATGATGTGGTGGCTCCTGCAAAGGCATTGGTGGATTTTGCCAAAAAATTCAAAAAACTTGAAATAAAGGGCGGCCAGATATCCGGTAAACAGGTCGATGTCGCAGGCGTCAAGAAACTGGCAGCCTTGCCCGGAAGGGATGTGTTACTGGCCCAGACCCTGTCCGTCATGCAGGCTGTGCCCACAGCTTTTGTCTGTTTGTTAAACGGGATCATGGGCCAATTCATGAATGTTTTAAAGGCCATTGAAGAAAAGAAAAGCGAATTGCAATAATTTTTTTTGAAGTTGGAGGTTTTAGTAATATGGCAACTGATATCAGTAAGGAAGATGTTGTAGAATTTATATCGAGCATGACTGTTTTGGAGCTCTCCGAGTTCGTAAAAGAGCTTGAAGAAAAATTCGGCGTTAGCGCGGCTGCGCCCATGGCCATGGTGGCTGCCGCCCCGGGGGCGCCGGCGGAAGAGGAGGCTGAGCAGACTGAGTTTGATGTTATTCTGACCGCTATAGGGGATAAAAAGATCCAGGTCATAAAGGTTGTCCGTTCCATTACCGGTTTGGGTCTCAAAGAGGCAAAAGGCGTTGTGGATGGCGCACCGGGTCCTGTTAAAGAAGGCGTTCCGAAAGATGAGGCTGAAGGGATCAAGACCCAGTTGGAAGAAGCCGGCGCAACAGCTGAAGTAAAATAGCGACAGGCTCATTTGGGGAGAGGTGTCATACGTCCCGATAAATCGGGGTTTCAACCGAGATGAACGGTTTTTGGCTGTCGGAATTGTTTGAAAACAACCAAGGCCAGGGAATGACCATAAGGAGATACCATGTTTAAGAATGATGGTGTCAGAAGACGAGCAAGAAAAAGTTTCGGGAAGATCAGCAAAGTGATGGAAACGCCCAATCTCATTGCCATGCAGAGACGGTCTTATGAGCGGTATTTGCAGAAGGATATTCCGCCCCAGGAGCGTGAAGACGTGGGGCTCCAGGCGGCTTATATGGGTGTTTTTCCCATCCATGATTTTGCAGGGACTTCGTCCCTTGAGTTCGTCAAGTACGCTTTTGAGGGCGCCAAGTACAGTGAAGAAGACTGCCTCAGCAAGGGCATGACCTATGAAGCATCCCTCAGGCTTACGGTCCGATTGGTTGTTTTTGATACCGATACCGTGAGTGAAACGAAAAGCATTCGGGATATCAAAGAGCAAGAGATTTATTTTGGCACTCTCCCCATCATGACCGACCGCGGCACATTTATTATTAACGGAACAGAGCGTGCAGTGGTGAGCCAGCTTCATCGCTCACCCGGCGCATTTTTTGACCATGACAAGGGAAAAACCCATGCCAGTGGAAAGCTGCTTTATTCGGCCAGAATTATTCCGCTGAGGGGTTCCTGGCTCGATTTCGAGTTTGATCCCAAAGACTTCTTATACGTTCGAATTGACCGACGAAGAAAATTCCCGGTAACCATCCTGTTAAAAGCACTGGGCTATACGGCTAAAGATCTCCTTTATCACTTCTATGACACGGAAATGATTGAAATTGGTGAGACAGGGGGCTGGCGGGAAGCAAGTCCTGAAATCCTGGCTCAGAGCCGGATCACAAAAGACATTATTGACGGGGACGAAAAAGTCATCGCCAAAAATGGCGCTAAAATTACAAAACGTTTGCTTAAGACCCTGGGGGCAAATGAAACCACAAAACCCAGGATGTCCATGCTGAAACAAGTGCCGCTTGAAATTGAGAAGGGTACTGAATTGCAGGTGGTTGAGGATATCCCGGATCCGGAGACCGGCGACATTCTCATCACTTCCGAAAGTATGCTTTCAACGGATGGTTGTGCTCTGCTGATTGAAAAGGGAATCTCCCAGGTCAAATGTATAGACCGGAAGCGGATCCGAATTCCCGTTGAACTGGAAGATATTGAGGCTCGGGTGATTTGTGAAGACCTTATAGATCCTGAAACCGGTGAAGTTCTTCTGGAAGGCAACAGTCCACTGACGATTGACAAAATTGAGTCGATTCTGGAAAGAGGGATAATGAACATCGAATGCCTTGTTCTGGACGGGCACGGTATTAGTCGAAGCATTCGAGAGACATTGGTGACGGACCGAATCAACACGCCGGAAGAGGCGGTCCTTGATATTTACCGAAAAATGAGACCGAGCAGCCCCCCGACCCCCGAGGTGGCCGAAACTTTTTTTACCAATATGTTTTTCAATCTGGATACCTATGACCTCTCACGTGTGGGAAGGCTTAAACTTAATTATCGGCTGGGTATGGAAGGGGTTTCTCTTGAGCAGAGAACGCTCAGAAAGGAGGACATCTTTGGTACCGTCGAAGAACTCATCAGGCTGAAAAGCGCGGAAGCCTTGGTGGACGATATTGACAACCTCGGGAATCGGCGTGTGCGTGCTGTGGGCGAACTCCTCGAGAATCAATACCGTGTCGGTCTTGTGAGGATGGAAAGGGCCATCAAAGAGAGAATGAGTCTTCAAGAGGTGGAGACGTTGATGCCTCACGACCTCATTAACTCCAAACCCGTCTCTGCGGTGGTGAAAGAATTTTTCGGCACGAGTCAGCTGTCCCAATTTATGGACCAGACGAATCCCTTGAGCGAGGTGACCCACAAGCGTAGACTCAGTGCCCTGGGACCTGGTGGGCTGACGCGGGAAAGAGCCGGATTTGAGGTTCGCGACGTGCATCCGACACACTACGGCAGAATTTGCCCCATTGAGACGCCTGAAGGGCCGAACATCGGGCTGATTGTTTCTTTGAGTACTTATGCGCGGGTGAATGAATTCGGCTTTATCGAGACGCCCTACAGACGTGTTTCGGATAACAAGGTCACCGAAAGCCTGGAATATTTATCCGCTCTTGATGAAAAAGATTATCCCATAGCCCAGGCAAATGCGCCTCTGGATGACGATGGAGGCTTTGTTCGTGATGAGGCGGCGGTACGGATTGAGGGAGAAGCGTTCAAGGTGCCTGTGGCGGATGTAAGGTACATGGATGTATCACCGGACCAGTTGGTGAGCGTCTCCGCCTCTTTGATTCCTTTTCTGGAGCATGATGATGCCAACAGGGCGCTGATGGGTTCCAACATGCAGCGTCAGGCGGTACCGCTTTTGAAGGCCAAGGCGCCCCTTGTGGGAACCGGGGTGGAAAAGGTGGTGGCAAGAGACTCCGGCATTTCGGTGATTGCTAAAAGAGATGGCATTATTGAACACGTGGATGCATCTCGAATTGTCATTCGCTTTACCGACACAGATGAAAATGATGACTCCGAGGTGGAAATCTGCAAGCTCGTAAAGTTCAGACGTTCCAATCAGAACAGCTGCTATAATCAGAAGCCTATTGTGAAAAAAGGCGAACTCGTAAAAAAGGGACAGATTATTGCGGATGGGCCTGCCATGGAACAGGGGGAGCTTGCCCTGGGCCGAAACGTGATGGTAGCCTTCATGAGTTGGGGCGGGTACAATTTTGAAGACTCTATTCTGATCAGCGAACGGGTTGTAAAAGAAGATGTCTACACCTCGATTCATATTGACGAATTTGAAATTCTGTCCCGCGATACCAAACTGGGTAAAGAAGAGATTACTCGGGATATTCCCAATGTGGGCGAGGATGCACTGAAAAACCTGGATGATAGCGGGATTGTAAGGATCGGTGCGGAGATTGGTTCGGGCGATATTCTTGTGGGCAAAATTACGCCGAAGGGCGAAACACAGCTTTCCCCCGAGGAGAAACTCTTAAGGGCCATATTCGGTGATAAAGCAGGCGATGTGAAAGACAGTTCCATGCGCGTTCCCCCTGGTGTGTACGGCACCGTTATTGATGCCAAGGTGTTTTCACGGGGCGGCGTTGAAAAGGATGCGCGGACCCTTGCCATTGAAGCTGAAGAAACCCGTTGCATGAGAAAGGATCTTCAAGACGAGATCGAGGTCGTGGAACGAAGCGCCAGAGAAAAGTTGTTGGGAATTCTGGAAGGAAAGGCGCTTAAAACAGACCTCTGTGACAAAAAAAGCGGGGCGGTTTTGCTGAAAAAAACCGCAATGATGACGCAGGAAGATATTGAATCCCTACCCATTGAAGTGTTCTCATGGGCGGATGTGAAGGCACCCATGGATGAAATTGAAAAGGTTGAGGCGATCGTTTTAAAGTGTACCGACAAGGTTGAGCGCTTGACCACAATCTGCGAGAACAAAATAGAAAATTTTGACCTGGGAGATGAGCTGGCGCCCGGGGTGGTTAAAATGGTGAAAGTGTATGTGGCGGTAAAACGAAAGCTGTCTGTCGGGGATAAAATGGCCGGTCGCCATGGCAATAAGGGCGTTTTGTCTCGAATACTGCCTATTGAGGACATGCCCTATTTTGCGGATGGAACCCCCGTGGACATCGTTTTAAATCCTTTGGGCGTGCCCTCACGGATGAATGTGGGCCAGGTGCTTGAAACCCATTTGGGATGGGCTTCCCATGGTATGGGTATAAAAGTTCGGGAGCTGTTTGATAAGATCGACAGTACCGAACTGCTCAGGGAGAAGTTCAAGCATTGGTTTTCCAAAGATGAATACCAGTCTTATTTTGCGAATTTGTCGGATGCGGAACTACTGAAGGAATCATCGTTGATGCTGGATGGTGTACCGTTGGCGACACCGGTATTTGATGGTGCTTCAGAAGAGGAGATCAAATACTTTCTGGAGGAGGCCGGGCTATCGGCCACCGGTCAGGCGACACTTTATGACGGGCGTACGGGGGAGTCTTTTGATCAGGATGTCACTGTTGGCATTATGTACATGCTGAAATTGCATCATCTGGTGGATGATAAAATCCATGCCCGTTCCATAGGACCGTATTCTCTGGTGACCCAACAACCCCTGGGTGGAAAGGCGCAATTCGGGGGTCAGCGGTTGGGGGAGATGGAAGTGTGGGCCATGGAAGCCTACGGGGCAGCCTATACGCTCCAGGAGTTTCTAACTGTAAAATCAGATGATGTGGCGGGACGGACGCGCATGTACGAAAGAATTGTTAAGGGGAATAACGCACTTGAACCCGGACTGCCCGAGTCGTTTAAGGTTCTGATGAAAGAACTGCAAAGCTTAGGCCTTGAAATGGAACTTTTTGAGGACAGCTGATTGGCGTTGTGGTGCTGATTGGTGAAAGGGGAATCAGGCATTGGAAGAATTATACAACTTTTTTACAAAGCCGAAAGATCCATCCAGTTATAATTCCGTCAGGATATCTCTGGCATCCAAAGAGAAAATACTTGAATGGTCCTTTGGAGAAGTGAAAAAGCCGGAGACCATCAACTACAGAACGTTCAAGCCGGAGCGCGATGGGCTTTTCTGTTCCAAGATTTTTGGTCCCATAAAGGATTTTGAATGTAACTGCGGAAAATACAAGCGAATGAAGCACCGGGGTATTGTCTGCGAAAAATGTGGTGTCGAAGTTATTCAAAGCAAAGTCCGCAGGGAAAGAATGGGGCATATCACGTTGGCTGCGCCGGTGGCCCATATCTGGTTTTTAAAAGCCCTTCCCTCAAAAGTCGGCAACCTTCTGGATATGACGCTGAAGGAGTTGGAACGGGTCCTTTACTTTGAAGGGCACATTGTGGTCGATCCGAAAGATACCCCTTTGACAAAGGGAGAAGTGCTCTCCGATGAACAGTTGCAGCAGGCCCGGGAAGACTTCGGCAACCGGTTTGAGGCAGGCATCGGTGCCGAAGCCATTCAGACCATGCTGAGAGATTTGAATGTAGAAGAGTTGTCCGAGAGCCTCAGGGTGGAGATGGCCGGCACCAAGTCAGAGGCGAAAAGAAAGAAGCTGACCAAGCGTTTGAAAGTCATTAACGCCTTCAGGGACAGTAAAAACCGCCCGGAAATGACCATTTTGAACGTGGTTCCCGTGCTGCCCCCTGATTTGAGACCCCTGGTGCCCCTGGACGGCGGGCGTTTTGCCACCTCCGATTTAAATGATTTGTATCGACGGGTGATCAACCGAAATAACCGGCTGAAAAGACTTCTGGAACTCAATGCACCCGATATCATTATTCGAAATGAAAAGCGGATGCTGCAAGAGGCGGTGGATGTTCTGTTTGATAACGGCCGGAGAGGCAAAGTGGTTACCGGCGCCAACAAACGTCCTTTTAAGTCTCTGAGCGACATGCTGAAGGGGAAACAAGGGCGGTTCAGGCAGAACCTTCTGGGGAAGCGTGTGGATTATTCAGGGCGATCGGTGATTGTGGTGGGGCCGGATTTGCGTCTCCACCAATGCGGTCTTCCTAAAAAAATGGCGCTGGAGCTGTTTAAACCTTTTATCTACAATAAGTTGGATGAAAAGGGGCATGTGACGACCATCAAGAGTGCCAAGAAGATGGTCGAACGGGAAACACCTGAGGTTTGGGATTCACTGGACGAAGTGGTGAAGGAATACTGCATTTTGTTAAATCGGGCGCCCACACTTCACCGCTTGGGGATGCAGGCCTTTGAACCCATTTTGATTGAGGGAAAGGCGATTCAGCTGCACCCCCTGGTTTGTACGGCCTTTAACGCGGATTTTGACGGGGACCAGATGGCGGTCCACATTCCCCTTTCCATTGAAGCCCAGATTGAGGCCAGGGTATTGATGATGTCCACCAACAACATCCTGTCGCCCGCCAATGGTGATCCCATTATTGTTCCGAGCCAGGATATTGTCCTGGGCATTTACTATATGACCCGGGAAAGGCCTTCAACCCGGGAAAAACCAACCAAAGGGGAAGGTAAGATCTTTGCGAGCCCGGAGGAGCTTCGTGTTGCTTATGATGCAGGCGAACTGGATCTGCACGCGGCCATTAAGGTCAGAATGGATGGGAAAATATGGGAAACCACCACAGGCCGGGTGATCCTTTATGAAATCATTCCGGATAAAAATTTGTCTTTTGAGCTGGTCAACAAAGTTATGACAAAGACAGCCTTGAGGCACCTCATTAACGAATCCCATCGAAAGGTGGGGATTAAGGCCACGGTTATTCTGGCGGACCGGCTCAAGGA
>JAGHDR010000122.1 GCA_021159825.1 Deltaproteobacteria bacterium
GAGACAACAGAGACAATTAACCCACCCTCCACGCGACCGCCCACAGGGTGCATGTCGCAGATCCGGTTGAAGGTGAAATCCATCTTGTTCTTGGAATAGCGATGTTTACGCCGGCCCTTGAGGACATCCTCAAAAATGAGTTCCCCCAATAGATGGGCCTCTTCCGCGCCACTTATATCGACAATCTCGATCTCTCGTTTGATGTCCCTCTCCTCATTTGTAAGGAAGAAGTAGTGGTCACCGCTTCGGTTGATCAAGGTTTCATCTCCAAGCCTCTGGAGACTCTCTTCAATTTGGCGGCGAAGGCTCAGCCGGTCCGCATCGATCTCGTTGAGGCATAGGGTGACCAGGTTGTCCACATTGCCCTTGATCTCTTCAACATACCTTATCAGGAACAGCACCCGCAGTAGCTTGATATCGAAGGGCTCGAAGCTCGGGTTTTCGGAAGCCTGCTCAATGGTGCGCTTCACGGTTGTATCGAGGAAACTTTCTATGGAAGGATAAAAATCATAGAGGGGGACCAGCACACCTACATCTTTGAGGGCAACGCTCTGACCCGCAGACTGGAAGGCATCCAACATGGATCTTTCGCCCTTGGCCAGATGGAGTCCGGTGGCACCTACGCGACGGATAACCTCGAAGATTTTCTGGAGAAGGCGAAACTGGTATGGGGCAAAGGGATAGTTGTCGGCAAAATCATCCCCGTCGGCATAGGGTTTAAGGGTCATGCCGCAATCCCTGAAGGTCAGTTGGTGGCGGAGGATGTCGCCCTTTTCGGCAAAAATGGCCTTGAGGTCCCCTACCACGCTCTCCTCTTTTTCCAGCAGCCGTTTTTGGATGACCTCATCGGCATTGGCGCTGGAGAGCGATAATCGGGTCTGGAACCTGCCCTGGATCTTAGAGAAATCATTCTTGGTGGCGGTTCTGAGTTCACCCAGGACCTTATCGATTTCCTCCTGGGACGTAACAATCACCCAGGCCCTTCCCTCACAAAGGGTGCCAAGGTCTTCTGCGACGGTCTGAAGATTGAGCATCAGATGGCCGTCCGTGCCGATGAATTGCCCGATCTCATCCACGAGGAAGACGAGGCGGTGATCGGGACCTCGGGAATCGAGATACGCCTTGACCCAGTTAGAAAAGTTTTCGACGGTAAGCGAGAAGTTGTTTTCGGCGTTATCGATCCATTTCTCCGCTGATTCCCGGCTTTGGCCCAAAGTCCGCACAAAGGCCTCTACCACCTGATCGCGGTTGAATTCATAGGCGTCACGCTCTTCTGCCCATTCGGTCTGGGTGACATCCCTGTAGGCATCATGGAATGCTTCCAGCCTGCCCTGGTTATCCAGATAACGCTCCAGGTGGGCGATGTGGGATGGTCCCCGTCATACCCCTGCATTTCGTTTAAGACTTTCAGGAAGACGGCGAGGATGGCGTCTCGACCCGCCTTGCTGTCGGCCTTGCTATCGATGTTGAAAAGGATCACGTCGGTGTTGGAAGCCACGGCCCGCTTGATATCTCCAAAAAGCATGGCGTCTTTCACTTTTCCGTCGAAGAATTCAACCGGCCTTTTAGTGTCGCCTTCATAGGCGTGCAGCCTGTTGCCCAGGAGATAGGACAGCACTTTCAGGAAATGGGACTTCCCGGAGCCGAAGAAACCGGATATCCAAACCCCCATCTTTCCGGTAACGGCCGGGTCTTTGGGGTTGTCCACAACATTCAGGTAGGCGGACAGAAATTTCCCGAAATGTTTGTTCAGTTCTTTGGTGATGACAAACTCGTCCAGTTCCTGCCACACGGAGCGGTCGTCTAATTGGTGGGCCTTGACCACACCGTTGATGGAGCGGAAAATGTCTTTCTTGAACAAACTCTTGATTTGCATAAGTGCCTCGCTTATGGGACCAGTTTGAAGGCTCTGTAATAGTTGTTGCTCTTGATTTTCCCGAATAATCGAAGGGCCTGTCCATCATATCGGCCCGGATAAAACATCACAAGCGGCGTCTGCCCCATAACCGTTTGCAGATTATTGAGCAGGTTGTGGGATCGGACCAGGGGCCAGACACTCCCAACACCTGAAACGAGCACGAGGTCCTGCTCCTCCGGCTGCGCGACTTCCACAAATATCCGCACCAGTTTTTCGGACTTCAGTGGCCCAAGGAGGGCCTTGTGGAGGGCCTTGTCGCCCTTGTCCCTTTGCATCCGGAAGGATTTCTCAAGCAGATTGCGATCCTTGAGATGATCAACGATGAGATCGAAGAGGTTGACATGCATTACCCTGAATCCGGGCCAGTTTTTGGGGATGTGGGCCATGAGGAACTGAATATGTTCCCGGATGCGCAGTTCCGCTTCGGGCGGATAGTCGAAGATATAGAAGGCAATTTCGTTCCCAAGACCTTTGCCGCTGAGAAATTCGGTGGAAATGACCTTTGGGAGGATTTCATTTAGGCGCTGCGTTAAAGAATCGGTCATGGGGTAACCTGGATACAACGGAGGACGTATTGTTCATTGTGCCGCTGAAGGTATTGGAGCACCTGCGAGGTGATATGGACCTTTTGCAATTTTCTGGATCGGGTGTTGTCGATGTAGCCTGCCTGGGCGAGGATCTGGAAGACGGTTGACCGGAGACGTTTCCGGGTAGATTCGTTCCAGATGGGCATATGGGGATCACGGCCCCGGCAATCATCCAGGTAATCTTCCCAACATCTATTGGATAGGGTTGTGGTGAATACCCGGTAATGCTCCCTAACGA
>JAGHDR010000049.1 GCA_021159825.1 Deltaproteobacteria bacterium
GAACTTCCAAAAAATAATCTACGCATCCTGTTTGCCCTTTTGCCCGGCTTCTACGTTGTGATAACAGGTACATAGTTCACTATGCACCTATCATCACGCCTTAAAGACGAACAAAAGTTCTGCACGATATGCGTATATTATTTTCTTCCAGTTCCCTTAAAATTTTTTTTCCTCAGATAAATTCATTTTAACCGAGACATCACCGCAAAGAAATTTTCGCTCATCTCCCCCCGTAGTAATGAGTGTTAAAGCCCCGTCCCGGTCAATGCCTGCCGCTTCTCCTTCAATCCGTTCTTTCCCCGTCTCAATTACCACTGTTTTCCCCAGTATGAGTGATTTTTCGTTCCACTTTTTATAAAACCCTTCAGTGTGCTCCATATCCCGCCCAACCTCATAATAAGAACCTTCTAATCTTTTCAGCAGGTTGATAAGGATTTCTTCTCTCGACACCTTTTTGTGGCTTTCCGTAAAGATACTTGAAGTGGGATAAAGCAACGTCCTTTCCATTTCCGGCTTCCAGTTAACGTTCAACCCCATTCCAAGAACCAGATGCTGAACCACACCTTGTATGACCGAAAATTCGCTCAGAATACCCCCCAGCTTTTTTTCCCCGATATAAATATCATTGGGCCATTTAATCATGGCATTTAAACCCGTAATATCCTGCACGGCGTCAATTCCTGCCAAAGCAATAATCATTGTCAGAACAAACAATTTACTGGGTAACAATTGAGGTCGCAGTAAAACCGAAAAAAGCAGATTTTCACCCTTTTTTGAAAACCATTCTCTACCCAGTCTACCCAGCCCGGCGCTTTGTTCATCCGCAATCACCATCGTTCCTTCACATGCCCCTTCTTGAGCAAGCCTTTTTAAAAAAACATTTGTAGACCCGATGGTATCCCTGAAAACAATATTTTTCCCGAAAAGACTTTGTTTTAAGGCGCTTGCCAGAATATCAAGATTGAACGCTTCCGGATTTTTAACTACTTCCTTTTTAACAGTTTCTTTTTCCATGAAATAGCACCCACCAAAAAATCAGTGCTCCAGCTCCACCCTCAAATCCCGGGTCATGAGTTCTTTAACCGCCTGCTGCGGATCTTTATCCTGATACAAAATTTCATACACCTGATCGACAATGGGCATGGCCACGTTCATTTTTCTTGCGAGCTCATGGGCGGATTTGGCTGTCTTTATACCTTCAGCCACCATATTCATACGGGAGGTGATTTCGTGGAGGCTTTTCCCTTTTCCCACCTGAAACCCCACGGTCCTGTTTCGGCTTAAATCACCCGTGCATGTGAGAACCAGATCCCCCATACCCGCAAGTCCTGAAAAAGTATGGGGATTGGATCCCATTTGAACTCCAAGCCTCGTAATTTCCGCCAGTCCCCGTGTAATAAGTGCCGCTCGCGCATTATGACCGAAATTAAGTCCATCCGCCACACCCGCCGCAATAGCAATCACGTTTTTTAGCGCCCCTCCCAACTGCGTTCCCACCACATCTCTGCTGAGGTAAACCCTAAAAAAATCGCCGGAAAAAAGCTTTTGTAGTTTCTCCCCATGAGTTGAATTTTCACAGGCGATGGTCACCGCCGTGGGAAACTTCCGGCTCACTTCTTTTGCAAAGCTTGGCCCTGCAAGACATGCAAAATCCGCTAAATACCGGTGGTTTAGAACCGCATCAACCACCTCGCTCATAATCATCAATGAATCATTCTCAATCCCTTTGGTGGCCATCATCAACGTCATGCCGGAGGTCAAATGGGGTTTCAAACCCTTCAACACGTCTCGAAACACGTGTGACGGCGCTGCAATCAGAACCAGTTGCTTTCCAAGCAATGCCTTTTCAAAGGAGGAGACAGGTTTAAGCGCCGGAACCAGTTGTACGTCCGGTAAAAAAAGCCGATTCGTATGCTTGTCTCTTATTTCTTTATAGACCGCTTCTTCCCGGGCCCATAGCGTAACATCAACACCTTCTTTTTCAGCCAACAGGTTCGCCAGTGCAGTCCCCCAACTCCCCGAACCGATCACCGCGATTCTTGATAATTCAACGTTAGACACAGACGATGTTCCTTTCAAAAAAAGCTTTCATATCAACAACAGATCAATCATCTTCCATAATCTTGGCAACACCCACAACCTTTTCCCCTTCTCCCAGATTGATGAGTTTTACCCCTTGGGTATTTCTGCCGATAACCGAAATATCCGCAACCCTGATTCGAATAATTTTTCCATGGCCCGTAATAATCATCAGTTCATCCTGGTCCGTTGCCTCATAAGCGTAGACCACAGGCCCATTTCTTTCACTGGTTTTGATGGTAAAGACGCCTTTCCCTCCTCTTGCCTGGGTTCGATATTCATCCGTTTTGGTCCGTTTGCCAAACCCGTTTTCCGTAACCGTCAGGATGGTGGCACCTTCACCCAGGATTTCCATTCCCACCACCTCATTGCCTGGCTCCATTTTAATCCCGATATTTCCTGAAGCCACTCTGCCCATACTTCTCAGTTCGGATTCTTTAAAACGGATGGATTTCCCTTCCTTGGTGGTCAGAAAAATATCCTGTTCACCGCTGGAAACCCTTACGCCAATCAATTCGTCATTTTCCTTGATTTTGAGGCCGATGGTACCCACAGACCTGGGATGGCTGTAAGCCTTGAGTTCCGTTTTCTTGACCAGGCCCATTTTGGTCGCCATGACCACATATTTCCCTTCTTCATAATCTCTGATGGGAAGTATGGTAGCCAATCGTTCTTCCTTTTTTAAATCCAGAAGATTGACAATGGCTTTTCCCCTGGAAGCCCTTCCCCCTTCGGGAATTTCATGGACCTTTTTCCAGTAAACGCGACCCTTGTTGCTGAAAAAGAGAAACGAATCGTGTGAAGAGGCCACAAACAGGTGTTCCACAAAATCCTCTTCTTTGGGTTTGGCGCCGGTCATACCTTTTCCCCCTCGACGCTGGGCCCGGTAAAGGCTGATGGGATTCCGCTTGATATAACCCGTATGACTGATGGTTACCACCATGTCCTCTTCGGCGATGAGATCTTCCATATCGATCTCTTCGGCATCTTCAATGAGCTCCGTCCGCCGTTCATCACCATAAATACCTTTAATCTCATTCAATTCGTCTTTAATAATATCAAGGACCATGGAAGGCGTCGCCAGGATTGCTTTGTAATAGTCGATGTCTTTTCGAAGCGCTTCATATTCAGAATGAATTTTTTCTCTTTCCAACCCGGTGAGCCGCTGCAATCTCATATCCAGAATAGCCTGGGCCTGTAATTCTGAAAATTGAAACTCCGCAATCAATCTCGCTTTGGCTTCTTTTGCATCGGAGGAAGATCGGATCAACTCAATGACTTCATCCAGAAAATCAAGGGCTTTTTTGAGCCCTTCCAGAATATGGGCCCGTGCTTCCGCCTTCTTCAAGTCAAAGATTGTTCTGCGCACGATCACTTCACGGCGATGTTTGATGAAATGGTTAATCATCGCTTTAAGCGTCAAAATTTCGGGGCGTCCATTAACGATAGCCAGCAGGATAATCCCGAAGGAAACTTTCATTTGCGTGTATTTATAGAGCTGGTTCAAAATGACCAGTGCATGAGCGTCTCTTTTTGTTTCAATAACGATACGCATACCATCTCTGTCTGACTCATCGCGGATTTCTGAAATGCCTTCTATCTTCTTTTCCTTCACCTGGGCTGCCATCTTTTCAAGCAGTCTTCCTTTATTGACCTGGTAAGGAATTTCTGAAACAATAATCCTTTCTTTGTTATGGGAAAATTTTTCCACAAACGCCCTGGCCCTGATCTTGATGATCCCCCTTCCCGTTCCGTAAGCATCTACAATCCCTTTTTTCCCAATGATAAATCCAGCCGTTGGAAAATCCGGTCCGGGTATGACGGTCATCAATTCCCCCAGGGTTACATCCGGGTTTTCAATAACCATTTCAATTCCGGCGCAAATTTCCAAAAGGTTGTGGGGGGGAATATTGGTCGCCATTCCAACAGCGATTCCGGAAGATCCATTGATCAATAAATTCGGTACTTTTGTGGGAAGAACCACAGGTTCGAGGAGCGTTCCATCATAGGTGGGCGTAAAATCTACCGTTTCTTTTTCAAGGTCGTCTAAAAAATCCTGTGTCGTTCGCGTCATCCTTACTTCGGTGTACCGCATTGCAGCGGGGGGATCCCCATCCACGGATCCAAAGTTTCCCTGGCCGTCCACAAGACAGTATCTCAAGGAAAAATCCTGAGCCATACGAACAATGGTGTCGTATACGGCGCTGTCTCCATGGGGATGATATTTACCGATAACATCACCCACGACTCTTGCCGATTTTTTATATGGCCTATTATAAAAGTTTTTTAGATCATTCATGGCAAACAGCACGCGCCTATGAACCGGTTTCAAACCATCCCTGATATCCGGAAGCGCTCGACCCACGATAACGCTCATGGAGTATTCGAGATAAGATTTTTTCATCTCATCTTCGATGTTAACGAATTCGGGTTCTACATCCTGAAGCATAATTTTATTGTTTCTCCAAATTTATTTTGTCTCACTTGTCACTAAAGGGCAGGCACGGGGGCCTACCCCTACTTTTCGCCAACCTAAATAGTGTCTGAACGAAAACCAGGATTTTTTGTCAAGGTCAAGGAAAATCAAAATTTTAACCACAAAAATATATTGAATATTTCGAGGATTAACCAGTTTTATTAAGAACGGGTTTATCTGACGCAAAGATTGGCGAAAAAGACAGTTTTCCTTCGGGAACCAAATATCGAGTTCCGTTACTTCCATGGCATTTTTTTGAATGAACTCTCTTCTCGGTTCCACCTTATCC
>JAGHDR010000129.1 GCA_021159825.1 Deltaproteobacteria bacterium
AAAGAGAATCAGGTCTTTCCCTCCTGAGAGTTTCTTTGGAAAACCAGACATGGCCGCGTTGCATCCGCCACCTGTGGGTTCAATCAGCGTATCGTCCACCGAAAAATCCCCAAAAGTCTCTCCACCATCATAACTCCGAGCAATACGACGCTTTCCGTCTAAAACATAGGCCCTCGAATTGTAATAGATCGTTCCATCAGACAACTCCGCGAGACACCCTTCGCCGGTTCCCACCTGCACCGGCCCACCGGTTTGCCAGGTTTTGCCGTGATCATCACTGTAAAGGGTGCAGTTGTAGTGATGATTCTGAAGGGTATGGAGTTCTTCGCCCGGTTTGTGTTGAAATCTGGCGGGCACCAGGAGCCGCCCATTCCGGGGGCCGGAACAGAGGAAGACACCGGGCGAGGACCCATGGCTATGCCCGCGGTATCCGCCATCGTCAGGATAAATGATCATCCTTTCATGGTTCCAGGTCTTCCCCGCGTCTCTGCTGACAGCCATGAAGTCTCCGCTTTCAAGAGAGCTGTTTTCTACCCGAGCATCGGCATAATCAACACGGGGATTTCTGCTATAAGAAACCATAATCGTCCCATTGCTACTATCCATGGTTGCAGTTCCCATGGCTGCATCCCAACCCTTTTTGGCGAAGAGATTCTTGATGGGTTCCCAATTCCATCCACCATCCGTACTCCGGCGCATCACCAGGTGGACTTCCTTGGCACCATCGGCAACCGTATCCACCCGCCGATTGACAAAACACAACACGACACCCTCGTTAGGAATACACACGGAAGGGATGCGATAATGGCTACGTTCAGTGGAAACAAAAATGTCTTTCTTTTCAATGATGGCTCCTCCCGGATATGCTTGAGCCTTACTCGTATTCGAATCAGATACCCTGCTCACTTTTGAAGTGTAACTCACTCATATTCATAAATCCACTGCTATTTTGACCGGGCATTCAGATGGAAATCTCAAAAATAAGGATTGCTTCAACTTGCAATTCTGTCTTAAGTGGCTTAGACTTTAAACCAGTATTTAGACAGTTCTTATTTTGTTCCGTCTCCTCCACGGGAAGCAATAAGACATACACTTAGAGTCCTTTACACCACAGGTTTCCTCAATCAGGAAGGTCCCATGAAGATCGTCCATTTTTCCACGACACCTCTTGCCGGAGCGCCGTTGCGTCTGGTGAAGGCCATAAACACCTTGACAGAGCATGAGGCACGCCTTATTGATCTGAAACGTTATGGATCTGAAGATTTCGGTCAGGACGTGGTCTTTTCAGAAGAGAAAGACTTGGCCATTGAACTTTCGGGTAAGGCCGATGTCGTCCACCTTCATAATTATCTCGATTATGATTCCAGGCAATTCGAACCTATTAACTTCAGAGAACTTCGGCGTAAGGGGGCGCTCTTTGTCAGGCAGTTTCACAGCGACCCAGGCCTGGTTGCCCGAGTTATGGGCATAACACAGACAGAACTCCTGGCCCAGAATATCCCAGGGCTGGTCATTGGGCAGTTTCAGGAACGGAAATACCCAGGCTGCATGGTCGTGCCAAACATCATACCCGAAAACGATCCCCTTTACACGCCATTGGATACGAAAGCTGAATTTGACATTTTCTTCAGCCCCACCACGACCGCTGGTGCATGGGACGACCGCTGGAACACAAAAGGGATGCCCGAAACCGAACGGATTATAGCTAACGTCTGCGTAAAATATAGTGCAAAATACAAACTCATACACAAAACACCGCTCAGACAGGCACTCTCCACCAAAAAGTCATCCCGGATTGTGGTGGATGAAATGGTGACCGGCAGCTATCACATCTCGGGGTTGGAAGGTCTTAGCCAGGGCAAGCCGGTACTCTCTTATCTCGATGACAGAAGCAGATGGATAATGAGCCATTTTTCCGGCGTCGGTTCCTGCCCCTTCATAAATGTACGTCTGGAAGATTCCTATACGGTACTCGATTATCTCCTGACACATGCGGATGAGGCCGCTGAAATCGGGATGGAATCCCGCATGTTTGTGGAAAACCACTGGTCCCAAAAGAAACTCATAAAACACTTTCGGGATGTTTATGAAAAACTAGGCAGCAACCCCGGGCTTGTATGCAGGCAACAGGAATTACAGATAGATAAACCTGTCAAGCGCTTTTTTGCATGCATCCTCCCCGATTTAGTCTACACAGGCCGCAAAGATCAATTGAATAACAATGAGGCCCACAGGGCACAACGGAGCTAAAGTGAAAAAGGTATCAATTGTAGTGCCAAGCTATAATCATGGGGAATATATCGAAGCCTGCCTCGATTCAATTTTCTTCCAGGACTATGGAAATATCGAAATTATTGTGGTTGATGACTGCTCCAGCGACGACACCAGACAAATCTTCAAGGGTTACGTGCAAAATGTAAGAACGGGAAAAGTGTCTTACGCCTTTAACTACAACGAAAAAGCAGATATGATCGAGCGTAGAGAAATCTTTCGATATCCGCAGTCCGGTCGCGAGCTGCGCATCATTCATAATGATAACAACATGGGCGCCACCCGGACATACAACCGGGGTCTCAAGGAAACCAACGGGGAGTATTGCTCTTTTGTTGCCTCTGATGACATCTGCCACTACTTGATGATTTCCGAGATGGTCAGAATCCTTGACGCGGGGTTGGCTGATTTTGTTTATGCAGATATGTTCATTATAGATGACAAACACCGGATATTAAGGGAATTCAAACTGCCAAACTACAGTTTTGAAGCCTGTTTCTGCCACTGGTATCTCTGCGGAGTGGCGACCCTTTATCGCAGGGAACTCCACGAAAAGTTCGGATATTATGATGAGAATGCCGCAGCCGACGACCATGAATGCTACCTACGGTTTGCCCGAAATGGGGTCCGATTTTACCATATTCCAAAAGTGCTTTATTCTGTACGCAGCCATGACCGGAGAAAAGTGGGGCTTCATACCCCAAGTCGTTTTAACAAGCTTCTTGAGTATTCCAAACAACTGACAATAGGGGCAAGAAAATGGCATGCCGGCAAATGACCATCGTGGGCATCAATAATGAGATTGACGGAGAATACTGTAAAGCGGGATCAATATGAGGGAACAAGCGAAATGCCATCGAGAAAAGTGGTCATGGTTCTGGGCATGAGCAGATCCGGCACCAGCCTTTTAACCAGGGGAATCAATATCCTCGGCGTCGAACTGGGTGAAAATTTAATACAATCAACTAAAGCCAATCCAACGGGATATTGGGAAAATAATGATATTTTTGAAATCAATGAACAGCTCTTGGAATTAATCGGCAGTAGCTGGCATAATGTTGCCTTAACGGGTGAAATAGATTTTTCCAGCCATTGTTTCGACTCCGTCAGAGATGTTGCACGCGATATAATTGGCACGCTTATCTCTCAATATCCCATCTGCGGATTTAAAGATCCTCGCATATGCCGGTTACTTCCGTTTTGGCAGGATGTCTTAAATGAATTCGATGTGGAGGTTTATTATATCGTGTGTTTGAGAAGTCCGGTCGATGTCGCGCTCTCATTGGAGAGAAGAAACAATTTTGGAATGCGCAAAAGTCTTCTTCTCTGGCTTGCGCATGTTTATTGTATCGCGAAATTTATTAATAACGATCAATCTATTATAATTCAGTATGAAGAACTACTGAACAGGCCCCATGACCAAATCAACAAAATTGTCAATTTCTTGGATATTGATATTTCTGATAAGCAAAAATCTATTCATGAATACTGCAACCATTTCCTGGAAAGGACTTTATGCCATCACTGCTCCACCCGAAACGAATTGAAATCCGCTTCTGATTTCCAGCAAATTATTTCCTGTTATGATTACCTTGTATCATTAACTTCTCAGCGTCATGTCACAAAAAAAGATTGGTTAGAACTCTCCAGAAATCTTAATGGTCTGGAACTTGTTTGGGCTTTTTTCCATGAAATCTCGGAAGGGGAGATAAGAAAACTGAAAGCAGCTCCGCTTACACAATACAATCTTGGAACAGAGCAAACTCATCCCTTCTCAAATGGCTTGGATGAATCAAGCAAAACCGCTGAACCACTGATCCTCTTTGTTGATTACCCCGAAAAGGCCTATCCTGTTCCTGTTTTCAGAAAGCTCGCCGTTTCCGGCTGGGCTCTGTCCCTTTCAGGCGTCGCGCATGTTCAGGTCTTGCAACCTGACGGCAGGCTCATTTACCTGGACTATGGATTGGCGAGAAAAGATGTTCAAACACTTCACCCGGCCTATCCTTATGCGGATTTAAGCGGTTTTAGCGGCTGCCTCAATTTGTCGAGTTTTAAACCTGGAAGATATGAACTGCTTGTGAGAGTCACATCGCGCTCAGGCGAAGTAAAAGAATCGTACATACCATTTGTCAAGAATTGATATTCCGGTATCCACTTTATATTTTTCAGCTTAAACAAAGGATTTCACATGGTATTCAGCATTATAA
>JAGHDR010000414.1 GCA_021159825.1 Deltaproteobacteria bacterium
CATTTGGAAGCAGGCGACGTGCGTCTTTCAGGAGGAGCAGGAGCTGTTTCTCACGAAGCGGTGAGGCGACAAAGCCGAAACGCAAATAGAACCGGGGGGCATCGTCGTCGAGCGGGTGGGCGAGTCGGGCGAGAATAACCACGGGAATAGGATATTGCCCCATGCCTTACGAATTCGCTCCGGTGCCTGAAATGTGTCTACCTGTCCCACCGTCAGACGGTGGTAGCCGACGACACGGTCATCTTTAGCCACAACAAAAGTCCTGGCTGAACTACTGTTTTGTGCCTGGAGGGCATGACGGAGCAGCCAGTCGTTCATAACCGATTTGCCACACTAGTAAGAATTGGCCTCAAAAATAGGAGTCATGCGAAATGGGACGGGACGGGCCTGGGTTGGATCAAGGTGGCAGAACGAAAGAAGGGAAATGGCGGTCTTAACGGACAGGATGCTTTTATTTCCCGAGACAGAACTGACTGAAAATGCTGTTCAGTACTTCATCGTCGATGGTTTGGCCCGTGACTTCCCCCAAGTGATCCAGACCGCTTATGAGTTCAAAGGCAACGATTTCCATGGGGGCATTGCTTCTCGCCTTGATGCTTGCGTTTAGAAAACATTTTCTTGCTGTTTTAAGGGCTTTCCGATGTCTCAGGTTCGGGACTGCATGGGAGGTTGTAACTGCAAGTACGTCGTCTGAAAGGATGGCATCGTGAATGGCCTTTTTGAGGCGGTCAATGCCTTGGCCCGTCAGTGCCGAGATTTCAACCGTGGTAAAGCGATTCAGAAAATCAGCCTTTTCGGTGTAACCTTCGGACGGAGGCAGATCAATTTTGTTGACGACCACTAAGGCTTTCTTGTTTTCGCATTGGGCCAGAATATCCCTGTCGTCCCGATTGAGTGGGCGACTTCGGTCAATGATGATCAACAGAAGGTCCGCTTCGGCGGTTTTCTGCCGGGTGAGATGAATGCCCAGCCTTTCCACCTCGTTTTTGACCTCTCTGAGGCCTGCGGTATCCATGATGCGAAGGGGAATGCCGGAAATATTGAAAGTGGCTTCAATGACGTCCCGAGTGGTTCCGGGGATGTCGGTTACGATGGCCTTTGGTTCGTTCAGAAGGCGGTTCAACAGACTCGATTTGCCTGAATTAACGCGGCCCACAATGACGGTATTGATGCCGTCAACCCATATGCGGCCGGCGTGGGCATTAATCAGATTGTCAATGGGTTGAACCAGGTTTTTTTCAATGAATTCCGCGCCCTCATCCCTGAAAAGATGTTCCACGTCGTCTTCAGGGAAATCGATGGCGGCTTCTGCGTTTGCAAGAATGTGAATCGCTTTTTTCCGCAGGGCCTCGGTATCCCTTTTAATGGATCCTCGGATCTGCTGCGCGGCCAGAACCAATCCCCGCTCGGATCGCGCATTCATCAGATCAACAACAGCCTCCGCCTGCGAAAGATCAATTCTGCCGTTTAAGAATGCACGCTGGGTAAATTCTCCGGGTTTGGCCATCCGGGCACCCAGATCCATGAGAATCGCCAGTATCCCGGACAGCAGGGTATATCCGCTGTGCGAGTTGATTTCAACAACGTCTTCACGGGTATAGCTGTTGGGCGCAGCCATGAAGGACAACAGGACTTCGTCGATGACATCTCCCGAGTGGGGATCACAAACATATCCCATGGTCAGTCGGTGACTTTTTAAAAGAGATTGAGGGGTCTTAGGTTTGAATACCTTTTCTGCGATTTCAAGGGACAGAGGACCACTGATCCTGATAATCCCGATCCCTGCTTGGCCGATAGGGGTGGCGATGGCCGCAATGGTATCTTCTGTTGAGGTCATAAGAGATGGGCCTCATGACGGGGCCCGATTTTTTGGACCCCATAAGGCCGATGAGAAATAACAAACTGTAAAACCAAAAAAAGAGGTTACTGTGCCTGGGAGGCCCGTGAAGAACCGTTTTTCCTGGGGATAATGACCACTTTTTTCAGAATCCCTTCTCCCTTTCCTTTGGTGCCCAGTTCATCGTCGTCCTGGAGGGCCAGATGCACGATCCTTCTATCGTGGGGATTGAGGAGATTGGTGGCCACAGGCCGTTTGATTTTCTTGGCCTTGTCACCCATTTTCAGTGCCATCTGGACCAGGAACTCTTGCCGTCTCCGCCGGTAATTTTCAGAGTCTATGATTACACGGGAGCGTTTTTCCAGTGACTTGTTGACAATTTTATTGACGATAAACTGAAGCGCATCAAGGGTTTTTCCTTTACGGCCAATCAGAAGACCCGTTTTATCCCCATCTATATTGAGGTTTACAGAGCCGTCTTCCAGCTTTCCCGTAACGGTGATCCCTTCCATGGGAATTAGGGCCAGGATGTTTTCCAAAGCTTCTTTTGCAATGGCGATTTCCTCTTCCCGGGTATTCGGGGCGGTTGTTTCCGGATCAGTCACCGGGGGCACATCTTCCGAAGCGACCGTCACTTCTTCAGCTTTTTCAACCACCACTTCCTCAACCGATTGGGGCTCCTTCTGTTTTATGGTGACTTTGATTTTAGCCTTTCTGCTCCCAACCAGGCCGAAAATACCGGATGAGCCGGGCTCAAGGATGACAATATCCATTTGGTCTTTGGTGAGTTCCAGTTGTCGGCAAGCGTTTTCAATGGCGTCTTGATCCGTTTTTCCTTCAAATTCGTAGGTTTCCATGAGTGTCCTCCAGTTATTACGCCGGTTTTTTATAAATTCGATATTGCTGTCCTATGGAAAGGAGGTTGTTGACCAACCAGTAAAGAACCAGGCCGGAAGGGAAATTAATGAACATAAACGTGAAAATGACGGGGAGAAACATCATAATTTTCGCCTGAGTAGGATCTCCTGGAGTCGGGGTCATCTTCTGCTGGAGGAACATGGAAGCGCCCATCAACAGAGTTAACACCGGTATCCCGTAAGGCGGTGTCATAAACGGGATTGTAAATGAGAAATGAAACAGTCGACCAGGCGCCGAGAGATCATTGATCCAAAGCATAAAGGGGGCATGCCTCAGCTCGATGCAGGTCCCTAGGACCCTGTATAGCGCAAAGAATACCGGAATTTGAACAACCATGGGCAGGCATCCCCCCATGGGGTTCACCTTGTAGGTCTTATACAACCCCATCATTTCCTGGTTCAGTTTTTGTTTGTCACCTTTATGTTTCTCCCTGAGCTTGGCCATTCGGGGCTGTAGTTTCTGCATTTCCTTCATGGACTTATAGCTCTTGTGGGTGAGCGGCCAGAACAAAGCTTTGACAAGAATGGTCAAGAGAATGATGGATAGGCCATAGTTATGGATGTACTGGTCGAAAAAACGCAGAACGTACAGCAGCGGTTTCGCGATGATATCCGTCCAACCGAAATCGATCGCCCGATCAAGATTCTTGCCGAATTTCTTAAGGGGTCCCAATTCGCGGGGGCCCAGGTAAAGCTGGTATTCGCTGGTCGCCTGGGCGGAGGGCGGAAGAGAAACCGAAGGAGGCAGGAAGACTCCTTCCAAAACACCTGATGGGAGATGTTTCGCTTTGAATGATCCCTTGGAGGGAATTTTGGGAACGAGGGCTGAAATAAAGTAACTGTCCTCGTAGGAGACCCAGCCGATATTTCCATTGACGGATTCTTCTTCGCCCGGATCTCCCACTTTTATTTCTTCCAGCTTATTATCCAGAAACAGTGCAAGACCCACATAGGCATAATAGCTTGTCTTGCTTTGGGGGGGGAGTGCCTTCAAAGTGGTTCTGAAAACGCCGTTTACAGCGTTTTCGGTCCGATTGGCGGCCGTAACCGCCAGATCAATGCCATATCGGCCTGGATAAAAACGGTAGGTCTGGGTGATGGCAATACCGTTTTGGCTGGTCCCTTGAAAGGCGATGGTTGCGGGCTCCGACTCCTGATTGAGTTTCAGGTAATCTCTGTCTACTGAAAAGACCTTATTGTTCACATTGCCGACGGTGTTGTCATCAAACTGAACGGTCAGGTAGTCGCCCATTCCCTGTTCCAGGGTGACCAGTTCAACATAAGGAGAATCCGGATGGGTTGTTTGACGATATTTTTTCAGTTTGAAGCTCTTGATGGTGGGTCCCACATTGCTGAAGACAACTTTGTAGAGCGGTGTATCAATTTCAATTCTTTTTTCTTCCACCTGGAATACAGTCTGTTCGGCTGCCGCAACAGGCCCGGGGGGTGGGACGGTGGCCACATTGACGGAGCTTTTTCCACCTATGGGCGCCGGCTGGATGTTTTGTACGGCAATATCCTTTTCGATTGGAGCCTGTTTGGGCTCAGGCGAGAAAAAAAGAGACCATCCAACCAGTACGACAAAGGATAGGGCAAAGGCCAATATTGTTTTTTTATCCATAATCTGAGCTACTCAGTCCTAAAGGTTTTGTTTGGAAAACCCGCATGGTGCTGTTTTTCAACAACAGTCAAAATGCACAGCAATATTAAGGTCTTTCAAATGAGGTCAATACCATCATACCAGAGGGTCATATCCGCCGGGGTGAAACGGATGACATTTCAAAATCCTGATAAGGGCCAAAAAGCTGCCTTTCAGTATCCCATACTTATGATAGGCATGGCGAGCATAGGTGGAACATGTCGGGTAGAAACGACAGGAAGGCGACCAAAAAGGTGAGATACACAGCTGATATAAGGCTATCATGGAGACAGGTATATACCTGAGTTTATACATAAAACCTTTTTTAGGCAATGATTTCTTCAAGTTCTTTTTCGGCTTTTCGAAAGTTGAGATAGCCGGCACCCTTTTTTGCAATGACGACGATGTCGTACCCTTTGGGAAGGCGTGCTTTATTGAGCCTGTAAAATTCTCTGATCAGTCGTTTGGCCCTGTTTCTTCTGATGGCATTACCCACCTTTTTGCTGGCCGTTACCCCAAGTCTGGTTGTCCCTAGCTCGTTCTTTCCGGCAATGGCGATGAAGTGCCTCATGTGGCAATGCTTTCCGGAACGACTTACATTGACAAAATCCACGCGACGCAATAGCCTTCCGTCTTTTTGGAACGAAAAGGCCCCCTTCATGCCGGGGGGAAATCGTTTCGGTCTAAAGGGCATTTATACGACCAGTCGTTTCCGTCCTTTAGCCCTTCTTCTTTTCAGAACATTTATTCCTGCCCGTGTTCGCATTCTCGCCCTGAAGCCGTGGGTTCGTGCTCTCTTTATTCTGCTGGGTTGATAGGTCATTTTCATAACGGTATAGAGCCCCTTTTCGAAATTTTATATAAACGATAATATAAACACATGCGTTTGTTTTTGTCAAGCGGCAATTCTACCGGATGGCAATTCTCGTGATGAAAAACGGGTTGTTTCATCCATACTTTCAACGGTAACCAGGGCCAGTCATTGAGTCTATAACCCCGACTCGATCAATTATGGTTTTTTCACATTTTTAATTGATAATTTTTGTTGCATCCTATATCTATATAAAAGCCAGGTTGATGGGCCGTTCATCGTTCATTAACCACCTGGCGCTTTATTTTCTGTATATACGGGCGAAAGTTTTTCTGGATAGACGGGAAATATAAGCCATTTTATTAAGGTTGTGAATCGAGCAGAGAGGAAAACACGATGATTTTTGACTCCCTTTTGGGTATATTTTCAAATGATCTGGCTATTGATCTCGGTACGGCAAATACCCTCGTATATATGAAGGGCAAAGGGATTGTTTTAAGTGAACCATCCGTGGTGGCGGTTAGAAAAGACGGGCGGGGCAGCAGTAAAGTTCTGGCCGTGGGCAGAGAAGCGAAAATGATGCTGGGTCGAACTCCCGGCAACATTGTGGCCATCAGGCCCATGAAGGACGGGGTCATTGCGGATTTTGAGATTACGGAGGCCATGTTGCGGCACTTCATTCGCAAAGTCCACAACCGAAGAACCCTTGTCAGACCCCGCATTATCATATGTGTTCCGAGCGGCATTACTCAGGTGGAGAAACGGGCGGTTCGCGAAAGTGCGGAATCCGCCGGCGCCAGAGAAGTCTTTCTCATCGAAGAGCCCATGGCGGCGGCAATCGGGGCCGGATTGCCTATTACCGAACCCACGTGCAATATGGTGGTCGATATTGGCGGAGGAACCACTGAGGTGGCGGTCATCTCCCTGGCAGGGATTGTTTACAGTAAATCCGTTAGGGTTGGTGGTGATAAGATGGATGAAGCCATATTGCAGCATATCAAGAGAAAATACAACCTGCTGATTGGTATCAGCACCTCTGAAATCATCAAAACAGGTATTGGAAACGCCTATGCGGGAGACACGATTGAAACCATTGAAGTCAAAGGGCGTGACCTGGTGACGGGAATTCCCAAAATCCTCACCATAGATTCCGACGAAGTGAGACAGGCGATTTCCGAGCAGGTTGAGACCATTGTGGAAACCGTTCGGATTGCGCTGGAACAAACACCTCCCGAGCTTGCTGCGGATATTGTAGATTCGGGAATTGTCCTGGCCGGGGGAGGCGCCTTACTTAAAAACCTCGACGTTCTTTTAAGAGAAGAAACAAAACTGCCGGTGACCATTACGGAAGACCCGTTGTCCACGGTGGTGCTGGGATCCGGAATGGCCCTTGACAATATCAATATGCTGAAAGAGATTACCATTCGATAAAATTTCTTAATTCCCCTTTGGCCTTCCATTGCCGTGCCCTTGATTTGGGCTTTTGGCTTCCGTGTTGATAACAATATAATATTAATTCATTTGAAACCGTTCTTCGGCGGATGTGGGTTATGGGGGCGGGATTAGCCATTGCAGCGTGAAAGACGTTTTCCGAAAATCTGGATCTGGTTGGCATTTATCTGTTTTGCTCTGGTGTTGCTTTCCTCAAATGCCAGTCAGCACAGCAGTTGGAACTCAGCTGAACAACTGGTTGTTGAGGGTACAACGCCAATTCAGAGTTTTTTCAGGCAGACCGTAAAACTGCTGGTGGACCTCTGGGAAGATTATTTCCATCTGGTCGATGTTCAGCAGGAAAACCGGCGTTTAAAGCTGGCGTTGGATTCCCTTAAACGGGAAAATGCTCTTTACAGGGAACGGGTGGCCACCCATGAGCGCCTATCCGATCTTCTGAAGTTTAAGGAAGCGGTTAGTCGGCCGGCCGTTGCCGCTCAGGTCGTGGGTCTGGATCCCACAGGGTGGTTTCAGTCTGTTGTTATCAACAAGGGGATGAAGTCGGGAATTACCCTGGATATGCCTGTGGTTAATGCTTCCGGCGTTGTGGGCCGAATCGTTTCCGTCTCCCCGCACTATGCCAAGGTGCTGTTGGTTATCGACCAGAACAGTGCGGTTGACTGCCTCGTGCAGCGATCCCGTGATCGGGGAATGGTCAAGGGTCAGTCAGCCCGGGTTTGTCGACTGGATTACATGGTCAAGTCCGGTGATGTGAAGGAAGGGGATGTGGTGATCACATCGGGATTGGGACGGATATTCCCAAAAGGTCTTCCCGTTGGAACCATCTCTAATGTAGAAGAAGGGGAGGGGACGCTTTTCAAGGAAATAGAAGTGACGCCTGCTGCGGATTTTTCCAAATTGGAGGAGGTTCTGGTTATTCTGCAGGCGCCGAGCGAAGAACGCAAAAAAGAGCCAGACCCTTCAATGGACTAAAGCAGATTACATCTGCAAGTTTTCAGTAGTCAGTTTTCAGTGTGCAGTCTGTTGCCATTACTGACAACTGACAACTTTGTTTGAGAGGACTGCGCCGTTAAAACTTCAGGAAACAGGCCGATAGGCGTCTATATGTGGGCATGGGTGGGTGGCGGAATCGCAACCCTCTTAACCGGTATCTGGGGTAATCCATGGGGGCTGGATTTTTTTGACCTGGATTTTCTAACGATTCTGACGGCATATCTCTTCCTGGCATTCGGCCGGATAGGGGCGGGTGTTTTCGCGCTGGGCCAGGGTTTTCTGATTGATGTTTTTTCAGGGGGATTGCATGGTCTGTTTTCTGCCGCCTACCTGAGTGTGTTTTTTGTGATCCTTGTGGGGTCTCGGTTTTTTAATCTTTTAAGCCCGAAAGGGCAGATCATTATTGTTGCGCTTTCGGTCCTGTTGAAAAATGCCATGCTGTTAATCCTTCTTCGCATTTTTTCCCAGGATGTCATTTATTCAAAAACACTTCTGTTGGTTTCCTTTGTCTCCATCGGTGTTACCGGTTTGGCCGCGCCACTTTTTTTTCAATTGTTCAACCATTTGCGAGGGATTCCCGAAAAGATGGAAGAACAAGGGTGAAGAAACCTTGAAAGCATCAAATTTTGATCCTGTGTCTCAGGATGTTTTTGCAAAACAGCTGAAAATCGCTGTGCTATTC
>JAGHDR010000109.1 GCA_021159825.1 Deltaproteobacteria bacterium
ACCGTATGGCGGCATTGTCACTCTCCGACCCGCAACTGGTGAACAGGATTTCTTCCGGATCAACCCCCAGAAGTTCAGACACGCTTTCACGGGCGTCACGGATCTTTTTGCCGACCTGTCCGCCAAAGGTATGGGCGCTGGACGGGTTGCCGTATAACTCACTAAAATAGGGCGTCATTTCTTCCAGCACTTCGGGAGCCACCCGGGTGGTGGCGTTGTTGTCGAGATAAATCGTTTTCATGAAGCCACCTCCTCAACCACCAGGTCCGGCCACACCATCTCTTTCAGTTTCACTTCCACAAAATTTTTGAGGGTCTGTTGGGAGGCCTTGCACACCGCGCAACTCCCCTGCATCTTGACCAGCACCCGGTTACCGATCACATCCACCAGTTCAATGTTGCCGCCGTCCTGTTTTAGGGGGGGACTGATGTCATTTGAAATGGTTTCTTCAATTTTCTTGATTTTCTGCATGTTGGACAGTGGTGGCCGAGCCGGGGCCTTATCCTCCCCGCGAACCTTTTGGATAATATCCTTAATGGCGTCGTGGCAATTTTCACAACCGCCCCCCGCCTTGGTATAGTTGGTGACGTCTTCAATGGTCACGAGATTGTTTTCCCTGACCGCCGCTTCGATTTCCATATCCGTAATACCGAAACATTCACAGACCACTTCCCCTTCTTTTTCCTCAATGACTTCCCCTTTGTAATGGGCAATGGCCTGGGTCAGGGCTTGTTGGCCCAGAACGGAACAGTGCATTTTTTCCTTGGGAAGCCCGCCCAGGTAGTCTACGATATCTTCGTTGCTGATTTTCTCTGCTTCTTCGATGGTTTTGCCCTTGATCATTTCCGTGAGGGCCGAAGAGGAAGCAATGGCGCTGGCGCACCCGAATGTCTTAAATTTTGCGTCAGCGATCCTACCGGTCTCATCGGTTTTAAAGGTGAGCTTAAGGGCATCGCCGCAGGAGATGGAACCGACCTCGGCAACGCCCTCTGCATCTTCAGCTTCACCCACATTCCTTGGATTCAGGAAATGTTCCTTGACCTTATCGGTGTATTCCCACATGGGTCCCTCCTTGATTTAAGCAATGGTTGATCTGCCAATTGGATAATGATTCCCGATGGTTCACCGGTATAGCACGAAAAGGGTCTCCGCTCAATGCCGAACGTTCACAAGACCCCTAAGCAATTGATCATTTTCCTCAGGAGTCCTGAGCCCCACACGAAAGAAGTTCTCTTCAAGACCGGGGAAATTGCGACAGTCCCTGATATACATGCCGTTTTCAAGGAGATGGGCCAGCAGATGGTCCAGGTTATCGGTCCTTTGCCATTGGCAAAGAATAAAGTTGGCGGAAGGGGGAAAAGGGAGGATGCCATTCATCTGTTTCAGCGCATGAAAAACCCTATGGCTTTCCTTTTTAACCATTAAACGCGTCTCAATTTCATAATCAGCACAATCAACCAAGAGGGAGGCCACCTGATTGGCGATGCCGTTAACGGTCCAGGGTTCCTTTGCCTGTCTTAATCGTGATATGACATCCTCATGCCCGATGACCCCCCCCAATCGAAGACCGGCAACGGCATAGAATTTGGTCAGGGAATGGAGCACCAGGATGTTGGGCCTGGGCGTCTCAGTCAGAAAACTTTTTTCTCGCCAGTCATCCAGAAACTGAACAAAGGCCTCATCAATGATAAACCATTTTTCAGGAAACCGTTGCGCCAGCGAGAAGATCAACTCCTTTGAAATGAGATTTCCCGTGGGGTTGTTGGGGTGGGCCACCCAGAGCGCATCCACTGATTCAAGGATTTCAATCAACCGGTCTTCGGGGGGCGGTTGGAAACCATTTTCGGGAGACAGGGGAAACTCGGAGACTTCCGACCCTGCCAGCCGGGACGCCCGTTCATAATCATGAAATGACGGGGTGAAGATGGCTGCCCGCTTGAACCCGAGCACCCGGGGCGTCAGATAGATCAACTCCGTGGAACCGTTTCCCACCAGAAAATGGTTTGAAGATATACCACATACCTGTTGGTAGTAGCGGCCGACACCATCTCCCAAAACGCTGGGATAGGGTTCAATGGCCTGAAAGAGTTCCAACCATTTCTCTTTAATAACGGGCGGCGGACCCAACGGGTTCAGGTTGACGCTGAAATCCAGAACGGGTTTTTCCGGCAGGCCCAGGCGGCGCATATCCAGTTGGGGCGAACCACCGTGCTTGTGCTGGTTTGATATCTTCACTTCGACTCCGATGTCTTGATGGTGATGCCGTTAAGCAGTGCATTGAGACTCATTTTCAGAACCGGGGATATGGGTTTTACCGCCACCAGGTCCCGGGGCTTTTCAATTTTTCGCCCGGCGATCTTTTCCGCCATAGCATTGCACCACAATTCATGGGGTGCAAGATCCGAAATAAGGCCTTTTTCATAATCGTCACTGACGGCAAAAGAGGATTCAAGAAAAGCGGCGTACCGGGGCTGAAGAAGGGTCTCTTCCAATGCCTTTGACAAATCCGCCTTGCTGACATCCGGTTCCCATGGCACAGAGGCGATTAATTCATAAACACCAATACCCCTTTCCATCAGCCGCCGAAAGATGTGCCTTGAGGGAATGAGCCCGTTCTGTCCGCCAATGGCTTCCATCACCCCGTCATATACGGCTGCGGCGATCAATTCCCCCATTTTGGAATGGCCGCCGGCAAGGTTGATGGGTTTCCCGGTTCCCTGCACAACAATAATATTATCCGTTCCCGTACCGGTGGCCTGGTGAATTCCAGGCGTCTCACGACTCCGGATATCCAGGTCCTGCATCACAGCTGTTTTGGCTTCGGTGGCGGTAATAATCGCCCGTGACATGGCACGGGCCGAGAGCGCCATATTGGAAAGAATCAGTATATTAATGGTCCCCGGCTCATAATAATTCCCCGAATCCCGGGACATGCGCAGTGCGTTGGATTTAACCCCGGCGGTCACAAGCGCATAAACGGTCATGTCCCGATAGGCCTTTTTGCTGATGGCCAGGTGGTCCATGTCCGCGCCTGTAAACAGGAGCGCCGTCGTATCCGGCGACCGGCTGATCACACCCAGGACCCGCTTTCGCGCGGTTTCAAGGCCGCTGTGATGTTCTATGGCCCAGCAGGGGGGTGGGGAATAGTGGTTTCCCACGGATTCGATTTCGCGACGTTGTCCTTCAAGGGTTGAAACAACACCCAGGGGTTTTGTAAAATCCAGCAGAAGTGTTTTATTGAGAAAGTCATGAATATGGCTGTAGAGGATGACGGCACTGCGGACGTAAGGCAGATCAATATCCAGCCTGCGGGTTCGAAAAACCGCCTCCGGCAGGACCTGATCCTCACTTTTTGAATAGGCGTCCGCGTATATTCTGGATGAGAGCCAGGAAACAAAATAGCCTGTGTGGGCCGCGGCACGGCATGTCAGCTCGCAGGGAAAGAAAAAAATCCGCTTGTTTCTGACCGCATCCACATCCTTCCATCCCGGACGGGCCAGGAATGTTTCAGCGGTTTTCCTGTCGCCGCCGCAGCCATAGATGACCTGGGGGTTGAACTTCATCCATTCCGCCTGGGTTATCTCAACCACATTCCCGTTCTTGCCCAGGACAGGCGTTATACCGCCTGCGGCCCGGATCAATTCATTTTGAAAGGAATCATCCCCGGGCGTCATCACCCTGTTCCGTCCCATGAGGCGGATCACCCGCTTCTTTTCGCCGGCGGGAAGTTTCGCCAGTTTCCGTTTAACCGTCCCAAGCTGTTCCTCAATATCTGAAACCAGACTTTCAGCGGCTTTTTCCTTTTGGAAAATTTTCCCCAGCAACCGGATATTCCTGTAACTATCGGCAATTGAACGGGTATCAAGGTTGATAAGCTTAAAAGGCCCCTTTCCAAATCTTTCCTTTACCCCCCGCTGAAGATCGGCGTAGAAAATAAGGTCCGGATTTTCCTTCTCAATAGCCGAAATATTGGGTGAAAAAAACCCGCCGGCGTTGGTTCGGGTAAAAACCTCCCCGGGATATGCGTCATGACAGGTGACGGCACGAACCGCATCCCCTGCGCCGATTTCAAAGATAATTTCAGTGATGGAGGGAACCAGGGAGACCACTCTGGCAGGGGGTTTGTCAATGTTAACCGTGTTGCCCGTGCTGTCTACAAGCGCAAACGAAAATGCGGTCGCAGGAACAAACAGCAAAAGAATGGCACACAGCAGCCATACCATCAGGCTTTGATGATCTGATGGAACACCCTTGTATTTCACAATATTTCCTTTTCCAGTATTTTGATTTCTTTCAATCCAAAGCGGAATTTCCGAATATGGAACAGCCAAAAAAATAATCTTTTGATTATGCATATTCTTCTACCATTGTGCTGTTTTCAAGGGTCTTTTTCGCTACGACGCCTATGGGAGCATACCATATCCGAAGTGTGAATTCAGGACAAGGGGTTATTTGGCGATCAATAAGAGCTTGACAGCAAGTGAAGCGAAATATAAGAATACCATCCTCGCCTGGGTGGCGGAATTGGTAGACGCAAGGGACTTAAAATCCCTCGGGCCTTGCGCCCGTACGAGTTCGATTCTCGTCCTAGGCACCAGTATTGACAAGGGTTTCACGCGGTTACAGCTTGAGGCCCTTTTTCATTCCATGAAATCACCGTTAATAATATCAACAGGTTACATTACCCAAAATGGCGAAAAAGGGAAAAATCCCCCTCTTGGGCAGGGGATCCGGGACCAACCTGACAGGCGGCACCATCCCGCCGCAGGAGCGTGGTCCTGTTCCTGTCAGCCCTTGAAACCACCCTGAAAACCCAGGGCGCCGCCGCATCCGTTTATACATAAACCCCTACGGTTTTGTGGCCGACACCTTCTTGCTTTCAATGGTCGCCTGTTTATCCCGGCGATCGTCGATCTTCAAATCCACCACCACCCGTTTGGCCCCTTCTCCCACATGGGCCGCATGGACCGCTTTCACCAGTTCAAACAACGCATCCAGGTCCGGAACTTCAATGGATGTACTCATGCCGCCCACTTCGTATTGGTAACCCGATGCCTTAATAACAGCCACGCCTTTTCTCACAAACCGGCCCAGACTGGTCCCTTCCCCGATGGGATGAACCGACAATTGCGCAATCACGTGATTCTCCTCTCTCGTCAGGCCGGATAAGACGATCCCGCAGGTCCCCTGGAACGATGAAACGTCTTCTCAAGCGCTTGAACCTCTTTCATCCTGCCGGCATCCAAAAATACCCCATACACGGGATCTGTTTTATCCAATGAACGACCCAGAAGCTTCTGTTCCAGGAGTGAAAGGGCCTCCATCGATTTGTCGCAGACCGGGTACCCCTTGTCGTCACAGGAAATGCCTGCCGCCCGCGACACACTGGAAATGTTGTTGATATCCACCAGTTTTATTCCACCCGACGGCGTCAGCACCAGATTTCCAACCCCCGCCAGATCGGGGATTAAACAGGTTTCCCGAATCATATTTCTGATCTGCGCCAAGGCTTTCCCTGCGTTACTTCGTACAGTTCCAGTCCATTTCTCAGCCCGGTCTTTCTTTGGCCTGGTTTGATGTTCCTCACGGTCCGCCATGCGATAAAAAAGCGCCCACAGAGAATGCCGGTCCAAAGG
>JAGHDR010000143.1 GCA_021159825.1 Deltaproteobacteria bacterium
CATCAACTATCATGATTTTGGGCATCACTTAAACCTCATCTGGTTTCCGAAAGGATTTGAAAAAGGACAGATTCCATGCGCTAATAATTTCAGAGTAGGCTGGAAATGTCAAGGGATATTATGGTGATAAATCCATTATTTTTTCGCGTAACTGTGGAGCCCGGCCAGGTAATTGACACCGAAATAGGTGAAAAGGACACAGGCGAAACCCACAATGGAAAGAATCGCGATCCTTTTTCCTTTCCAGCCCCTCACCAGCCGCGCATGGATAACCGATGCATAAATTAGCCAGGTAATGAGCGACCAGGTTTCTTTGGGGTCCCAGCTCCAGTAAGTCCCCCATGCCGAATGCGCCCAGACGGATCCGGTGATAATCCCAAGGGTCAACATGAGAAAACCGATGACGATCATCTGGTAATTGAGATCGTCCAGGATTGCGGTTGAGGGGATGAGTCTCAGAAAAAGGTTATTTTTCTTGACCGTATCCAGACGTTTCAACAGGTACATAATGCTGATCCCGAGCGATAGCGCAAAGGCGGCGTAAGCGAAAAAACAGGTGATGACATGGCTGATGAGCCAGTTGCTTTTCAGCGCCGGGATCAGGGGTTGAATTTGGCTGCTGATATTGGGAGAAAACGAGGCATAGGCCATGGCCAGAAATACCAGAGGCGTTACAAAGGGCCCGATGATTCGGTTCTTGGTGCGCCATTCCAGAATGAGGTAAAGAAGCATCAACGTCCAGGAAAAAAAGACCAGAGATTCGTAGAGATTGGAAAGGGGCGCATGGCCGATGCCCATTTTGTAGGATTCCACCCATCGAAAAATAATGGCGAGGGTCTGGGCCGTAAACCCCAGAAGGGAGAGATAAGTGCCCAGACGGGAGAGAACAGCACGGTTCATGACCATGCCCAGCAGGTAAGTCATGAACGCTCCAAAATATACGAAGGTGGTGTAGCTGAGAATTTGAGAGCTATCCATTATGTTTTAGTCCTTTTTACCGAATTCATTTTTGAGACTTGAAATGAGTTTGTGGCGCTCGCTTTGAAGCCCCACCGGATTTTTGTTGGTTGTTCCCGCCACTTCGATTCGTGTTTTTGTTCTCCGAGTCAAGACGCGCACCCACACCCTTTTGTGGGACATGAAAAAGGTCACAAACAAACCGGATACCATCAGAAAACAGCCCGCCCATACAATGGGAACACCCGGATCTCTGTTGGCCTGGAGCCCCGTGTAATACACGGTTTCGAGGCCTGTAAGCGAAAACCGGTATGGGGAGAAAGCTTCAGGATTGAATTTCGGGGAGGCCAGCATGGGGGGGGGCAATTTTTTTTGAACCGCATCATGGTTTTTAAATACCCAGAACTCGAGCGGCTTTCCTATTTTGGGTTGAATGGAAATGAGTACGGCGGGACCCAGGTGCATGATATCGCTTCTCATGTCGATCACCTGATAGGTCCCTTCGCCGCCTGGAAACGGATAGCTTATGTTGTTTTTTACGGTTTTTTCAGATGAGACGGGTTTGTTTGATTTTTTGTCAATGCGCAAACGCGCCTCTTTGCCGGCAACGGAGCCATAGCTGGCCTGATAAAAGGTAATGCCCCCGAATTCCACGGGATGATTGACCAGAAGATCGTTTGTTCGAACATCCTTCCCATTGACCAGGAAGGTGAGGTTGGACTTGAATTCCCTGGGGGTTCCGGTCTTGTAGAAATCAACTGAGAACTTGTCGCAACGGACTTCAAAACCGAGATTCAGGGGTCTCATGGTTTTTCGAATGATGACCCGGTCTGTTTTTTCTCCCTCCAGGATGTTGACATAGGCCTCAAAACCGAAAAACGATCCCACCAGGCCTCCCACAAGGATTAAAAGTACGCTTAAATGAACCACATAGACACCAAAATAGGAGAACCTCCCCTTATTCCCGTAAAAATAATGGTTGCCGTCACTGGTTTTTTGACGCACGTTTTTGTAGTTCGATCTAAGTATTTTTTCGACCCGCTTGGATGCTTTGTCCCCGTTAACACTGACTTCAAGAAAATCTTCCATAGAATCATTTTCAAAAGGCTTACTTCGATCCGGCGCCGGTTTGGCGGAAAAACGCTTCCACGTGGATGGAAACCGGTTAATGGAACAGACGACCAGGTTAAGGGAAAGAAATGCGATGAGGAGCCTGAACCACGGGGCGTTATACATATCAAAAAGCTGCAGCGTTGAAAGAAAACGAAACATGGCCGGGCTGAGGGTTTTTGCAAATTCGACGGCGCCCTGTCCCTGGGGGATCACGGTCCCCACGATGGAAACGATGGCCAGCAAGATCAAAAGGACAATGGCCAGTTTGACGGAACTCAAGAATTGCCGGATGGCATTGGGTTTGTTTTTAGATTGGGCATTTTTCATAAGATTTTGATCGAAAGGAAAAAACAGCGTTCTATTCTGTGGTCGGTCTGTAAAATTTTCCCGTTCCTCCGGAAGTTGAATGTTTTATGGCCCTTTTTCTCTAAAGACCCAGCGAATTTTATGAAAGGCTCTCATAGCATGAATTTTTATAAAGTTCAATTTGTTTGAAGACCCTAAAAGGTTTGACGATTGCCGTTTCATCATGTAGAAAAGTCCTATTGAGATGTTTGTAAGAATGGTTTTGTAAATCCGGGAGACAATTATGCTGAACCTTAAGTTTGCCAGATCGAATCTGGAGGACATTAAAGCAATGATCCTTAACCGCGGATACGATCTGGATCTTTCACATTTTGAGCGGTTGGACAAAGGGAGAAGGG
>JAGHDR010000309.1 GCA_021159825.1 Deltaproteobacteria bacterium
ACATGGGGGCATTATTGTTTGCTCCATGGATCTTGACTACCCTGGTCAAGCCCATCGAATACATCAGGCCGTCAAATCATGTGCATCATTGGCGGGATTGTTGATTCGGGTTAATCGTCCGGCTTGATAGGCTATTTCATCAGGGGGCTTCATGATACGAATCGTAGCAGGAATGTTGTTTGGGTTTCTATTCATGTTTCCCACGCTCCAAAATTCCGGGAAAATTCCGGGGACACCTTACTTATCTTTCTTTTTAGGCCCAGATTTTTTAGGTTTAAGCTTTCGGCCTAAAAGGTGTTCCATGGTGTTCCAACAAAAGAATTATCGCCTAAAGGTCGCTCGGTTCTTTCGTGTTTTCTAAGCTTTTGTCGATAATTAAGTAAGGTGTCCCTGGAATTTAGAATTTTCTTCGGGAATGAGAGAAAAGCATGACAGTGATATCAAACCCCCACGATCGCTTTTTCAAGGAAACTTTTTCCCGTATGGAATCTGCCCGGGATTTTGTGCTTCATTACCTCCCTTCTGAAGTTACGGCGTTATTAGACCTGGAATCGTTGGAGGCGACAAAGGACTCTTTTGTAGGGAAAGACCTCATGGAGCGCTTCTCCGACATGCTCTATTGTGTTAATCTTCGGCAAGGACGTCAAGCTTATATTTACCTGCTGTTTGAGCATAAAAGCAGCCCGGAACCCTTGATCCATTTACACCTTTTGCGTTATATGGTAAAAATATGGGAACAGGGGCTGAAACAAGGGAAAACATGGCCACTTCCGCCCATTCTGCCGATTGTAGTATATCATGGGAAGCCGAAATGGAAAGTAAGCGTTGATTCACATACCCTGTTTGCTCCGCCCGACGCTTTAAAAAGATACACCCCTGATTTCCGATACCTGCTCTTTGACCTTTCCCGCTACCGTGATGAAGAAATCAAGGGGGTTGTCATTCTGAAGGTGGGCCTTTTACTGTTGAAGCATATTTTTTCCGAAGATCTTGGAAGCCGCCTGCCGGAGATCTTGGGGCTTTTGAGTCATTTATCGGATAAAGACAGTGGAATTGAGTACTTGGAGACCATATTAAGGTACCTGGCTTCAGGGACGGATCGGGTAAGTGGTGATGACATTGGAAAAGCGGTCACAGGAATTATCGAGGGTGGAGGAGAAAATATCATGCCGACCTTAGCAGAGCAATGGATTGAACAGGGCGTTGAAAAAGGACTTCAGGAAGGGATTCAGCGGGGACTTCAGGAAGGGATTCAGCGGGGAATTCAGGAAGGGATTTAGCGGGGAAGTCAGGAAGGGATTCAGGAAGGGATTCAGGAAGGGATTCAGGAAGGGATTCAGGAAGGCCAATTACGGGCCGGCCGTGAGGCCGTGATTGAGACGCTTGAGTTGAGATTTGGGGTTGTGCCGCGCTCTGTAATCAAGGGGATCGATATCATTGAGGAGTTGCCCCTTTTGAAGATGCTCCACAAAAATAGCATTGTTGTTGAATCACTGAACCAGTTTAAAGAGATGTTAGCCGTCGCGATGACCTAACGTGCATCCAGGGTCAGGTCTTAAATATTAACGGAAGCGTAAGGAGGACTGAAATGTTCAACGTTCAAAAAAAATCACCGTTTAAGCGTACCATCGAATTCCGATTATTCTATTCCACAGTTGAAAATGATGATTAGCGAAGACGTCACCTTCTAAAAGCACATTTCTGCAGACCTCAATATTCTGACAGGATAAAAGAAAAAGGATGTGAGTATCCTGAAAATCCCGTAAATCCCGTCAAAAAACCTGAGGAAAATGGTTCCTTGCACTAAAATTGGATGTTCATTGGCTTTTAACTTCTCAAAATGGGGCGAAATAACGAGGTCTGTTTTGACTCAAAATTTCAAATATCTTTGGCTGGGTTTTTGTCAATAATTAAGTAAGGTGTCCCCGGAATTATAAAACGTACCATTTTTCCATTACATGAAACGAAAAAAGTTGACGGTTTTGATCCAGTTCTGTATTTTTGGTTCAGGAGGTTGGTAGTATGGTTACCATCACATTTGATACTCATGCTTATATCAAAAAACTGAAAGCCGTCGGTGTTACGGAAGAACAAGCCGAGGTGCAGGCTGAAACACTGGCTGGGTTGATTAGCGACCAACTCCCCACAAAACAGGATATAGAGTTGCTTTGCCGCGACATGAAAGAGGTTGAAATTAAAATAAGCGGAGAAATCAACCTCATCAAATGGATGATGGGCTTTGTCCTTGCCGGTATCGCCGCCCTGATACTGAAGTCGTTTTTCACATGATCTCGACGCATTATATATCTGTGTAAATGGGGTCTGACCCCTTTTTCCCCAAAGAGGTGAATCGAAATGCAACATGTGAGTAAACTATCTACAAAAGGGCAGATAACCATACCCGCGGACCTAAGGAAGGCCATAGGCATAGAACCCGGCGATATGGTAGTCTATAAACTGTTGGGAAAAAGTGTAAAACTTAAAAGGGTCGAGCCGTTTGACGCAGCTTACCACGCAGCGGTGGCGGAAACCCTTGAAGAGTGGAACAGCCCTGGGGATGAAGAGGCCTTCAATGATCTGTAGCCGATATGATGTAGTCACCGTCCCTTTCCCATTTGTTGACAGACCTGAAACGAAAAAACGCCCTGCGGTCGTACTCAGTAACATGGAATTTAACAAAAGCAACCACACAATCCTTGCCATGATAACCACGAAAAAAGAGCCGGCATGGCCGGGCGACTCCCAAATCAGCGATTATGCGATGCTGGATTACGCCTCCCATGCCTTGTCCGTTTAAAGTTTTTCACGCTCGATAACCGCTTATTGCAGAAAAAAATAGGGCATCTGAGTGAAAAGGATTCAAATCAAATAGCAAAGCATCTATGTTCTTATCTGTAGAATTCCGGTAGAATCCCGGGGACACCTTGCTTATTTTCCTTTTTAGGCCCAGGTTTTTCAGGTTTAAGCTTTCGGCCTAATTAAGGTGTTCCATGGTTCCAACAAAAGGATCAGCGTCTAAAGGTCGCCCGGTTCTTTCGTGTTTTCCAGGCTTTTGTCAATAATTAAGCAAGGTGTCCCCGGAATTCCCCGAAAGATACAAATTTTATAGGAGGTAAAACTATGTCTGATCTATTTGATCGTGCCATCCAAAAAGCAAGAATGCTTCCTGAGGCTGAAAAAAACATGATCGCTATGATTATCCTTGAAGAGCTGGAAGATAATGCTCGTTGGAACAAAGCATTCTCCAAGTCGCAGGACGCACTCGCTAAGTTGGCGGCAGAGGCAATGGAAGAAGATCGAAAAGGGCTAACGAAGGAACTTGATCCGGATTTGCTGTGAAATCGAAAACTACAAAAACGTTTAGAAAGGCATTTTCCTCATTGCCAAAACAGATCCAGGGTCAAGCACGAGGAGCGTATCAACAATTCAGGCGAAACCCGTGGAATCCAAGCTTGCGGTTTAAACAGGTGCATTTAAAGATTCCGATTTATTCAGCAAGAGTCACAAAAGGTTATCGAGCTGTCGGCCAAAGAACAGAAAGTGGAATGGTATGGTTTTGGATTGGTTCGCATTCGGATTATGACAAATTGATATCTCAACTATAGATCTGATCCCTCTGCCCCAAATATGGATTTGGCTTGAATGAGGAGCCTGTTTATGGATCGATGGCAACTGCGTAAATGAAAATTATTTGGATGGAAGGCCTTATGAAAAAAATTATAATGGGAATACTCTGTGGAATTCTTGTTTTTTTTCCGATTATCTGCATTGCCGCCTACGTGATTCATTTGGAAGACGGAAGAAGCTTCACCACCTCCGAATACCGGGAGGAAG
>JAGHDR010000044.1 GCA_021159825.1 Deltaproteobacteria bacterium
CAATTCTGCCGGTAAAAATCAATTCCTTGGCGCGCATCATTCCCACCAGTTGGGGCAGGTGATAGGTGGCCCCGCCGCCCACGCAGGTGGCCAACCCGGTCTCCGGGAAAGCGATGGTGGCTGTATCCGCCATGAACATAAAGTCCCCGTTCAGGGCCATTTCCGCTCCCGCTCCTCTGGCCGGGCCATTGACGGCCACAATGACCGGTTTGGGAAATTCGTAGATCTTTCGGGTGGTCTCATGGGCCAGCAGGATATATTCCCGTTTTTGCCACAGGGTTCGATCCCCGACCGCGTGTTTCTTCAAATCCGCCCCCGCGCAGAAGGCCTGTTTCGCACCCTTCGACCCCTTGCGTACTGTGCCGGTCAGAACGAGCACCCTGACATGGGCATCATTTTGCGCCTCTGCCGGAACCGCCTGTATATCCAGGTACATCTGCTCAATCACCGCATTCATACGCTCCGGACGATTCAACTTGAGGACCCCGATATCCCCGCTTTTTTCATACAACACCGTTTCAAAAGCCATTGCACATTTCTCCACTTTTCAACATGAACCTCAAATTTTCCTTGCCAAGACCTGTTTCCATTATAGGGTACCTAAGATATGAGTAAACAAAAAAGGGAGACACTTCTCATGCCCGTTCAATTTCAGGTGACCATTTTTTGATCTTTCGAACGGGAAATCCGTAATTGTGTGCAAGTTGGACAGCTGGGCATATTTTTGTCTTGATAAAACTTCAGCTTTTATTATAAAGTTCGCAAAGTAGTTATTGGTTTTACTGTTAATGCCGTAATCATAAGCATTTCAAGAATGGGGAATTAAAGGAGGACAATATTATCATGGCTCAGAAAAGCGCTACGGACAAAGTGATCCTGGTGGTAGACGACGAGCCCGATGTTCTGGCAACTGTAGAGGAAAAGCTGGACATGTGCCTTATCCACAAGGCAGCGGACTATGATATCGCACTCCAATACCTTCTTAGCTATACATATGACATCGTTATTCTTGATATTATGGGGGTAAACGGGTTTGCGCTTCTCAAGACAGCCGTATCCAGAGGATTTCCCACCGTCATGCTGACGGCTCACGCGCTTTCTCCGGATTCTTTGAAAAAATCCATCAAATTGGGAGCGGTTTCATTCCTGCCCAAAGAAAAAATTGCTGAACTCAGCACATTCCTCGAAGATGTGGTTCTGGGAGAAGGTAAACCGGTATGGGAAAAACTTTTCAGCAGACTGTGGACATTACTTCAGCAAGCGTTTTGGACCGGACTGGAAAGAAAAGGATCGGTTTTTCAAGGAATTTAAAGAGAACCTAAAGAAAGATATGGGAGATTAGCATCCAGCGTCTTTTCTTCGAAACCCGTTTTTCCCGGATATGGCGGAACGAGCGCTTTGCAAAACTGATATGGGATTTATTTCAGGACTTCAGGAATATTTGGATCGGAACTACGCTACTTCGGTTTTTGATGAGGCCTGTGAATCCAAACAGCCATGGGAATTTCACCTTCATGGTCATCGCATTATCCGCGCAGAGATCATCAAGAATCTGGTCTACGATCTTAAAATCAAAAGCCATGACACCGAAGAATCGGTTTTGTCCAAAACAGATGTAAAGATGCTTTATCCACTGGATATTTCCGAAAAAATTCGGCCGCTTATAAAAAAAGACCCAAAGGTATCAAAACTGTCTCTGGAACCGATTATTGCGCCGGGTCTGAGGCACCACATCAAAAACAAATCTCTTTTTCCCCTGATGAAAGAAAGGCGGGTGGTTTTCTTCACGCTGCTTGAGGGGGAAATTGTCAAGGGGCTCATAACCGGATTCAGCCGGTACGAAATCAAGTGCAGCCTCAAAGGAGGCCTGCCGGTTTCTATCCTGAGGCACGCTGTTTATGATCTTCGCGACAAAAAAGGCCGTAGTTTCTTAAAATCTTCACAGGAAGCACGCAGGGATTGGAAAAAAAGCAGTCTTTATGTGCCATAATTTCCATTGTGGCCTTTTTCCCAAAAAACATCCATTTCACTCACGAATTGACAATACCTCATTTGGCCGAGTTAACCATCAGCGCATAGTAATTCTCTTTTTCAAAGAAGAATTGTTCGACGGCATAATTCTGACCGGCATTAAGGTCAAGCACCACGCGTATTTTTGGTTTGGATCCCTTGTGAACCCCAACCCTTACCCGCCTTACGATACCTGTTTTCACAGGGAAGTTTTTCCTGACGCCCGGCGCCAGCCGGACTGAAAAAAAATCGCACACAATCCGAGGCACCTCCCCTTCAATAACCATAATTTCGGGCGGGTAGTAACCATTGAGTTCAAAGATGATTTGCGCGTGATCGGGGTCTGTAACCACTGTACGAATCCCTTGGATCACTCCTTTTTTCCCGCTTCTGGGACTTGCAGACTTAGCTTTTAAAAGAGGCGGCGCAGTCGTCTTTCCGGAAGACGCTAATACTTCGGTGGGTGAAGCGGGTGTCGGTTTTCCATCCCTGGGATTTAATTGTTTATGGGTGAGTTTGGAATTTTCAGCAAGCAACGGTTGTTTTGCGGAAGGAAGAGATGAAGGCGCTTCGGGGGTTTTTTGGGCTTCCGGCGAAGCGGCCGGTTCCTGCTTATTCAAGTCTTGAGTCAAAATTCCTTTGCCGGGGGGAGCTTCGGGAAGCACATCCTGTATTTGGGAAGGATTGGCGTTTAAGGGATCTTGGACCTGTTGGTCCGGTTTTTCCGGTAGCTTTTTTTCCAACATAACGCCGGGGTTCTGATCAGGCTTTTCAATTTCCACCGGCGCCTTACTTGAAACGGCGTATGCTTTGATGGGTGCTCGAATTTCTGCTTCAGATTTAACCGGAACCGCTGGCGGTTTCCAGTCTGTCGTCTCGTTCTCTGAGAGTAAAAAAACGATCCCCAAAAAAACGACCACAAAACAAATTGCCGCAATCAACCATATCGATGCAGAACCACGGCGGTTATGAAAAAAGTCCGTGACGTTGTTCGATGAAAAAAGACGGCCCGTCATCATAGTGATCTGCCTCCCACCATCAGACAATAAATTAGAAACCCCATCGGGAATGTTCCGATGCGCTAAAAAAGTGACCTCTCAAGGCAATTTCACGTTACTCTCTCTTGACGTGCTCGCGGTTTTTCCGCTGAACCTTGAAACTTCCAGCTATTCATTGAAATTTGTCGTAGTGCGTAAAATCGCTGATATCCCGCCGTTTGGGCGCTTTTGAATCATAGGCCGGATAGCCTACCGGAATCAAACTCACCAGTTCATACCCTTCGGGAACCCCCAGGATCTTACCTGCTTTCCCATGGTCAAAAAGCCCGGTAATGACCGTCCCTAACCCCAGGTCATGGGCCGTCAGGCACAGGTTCTGGGCCGCAAGCCCAAGGTCAAACATGAACCAGTCTCCGAGCTTGGTGGTCACCTGACCTTTGTAATAACCGGCGCTTTCGAGTTTACCACACAGTACCAGTATCACGGGCGCTTCGGTGAAATGTTTTCGGACGGGGTTGGTCTTGGGCAAAACTTCCGCAAGGGCTTCTTTAAGTCCTTGGTCTTTCACCACGATCACCTCCCAGCACTGGGTATTGGCCCAGGACGGCGCCCACTGTACGGATTCCAGAATCTGGTTAAGCAGATCCTCCGGAACTTCCTTGTCTTCATATTTCCGAATGCTTCGCCTTCCCTTGATAATATCCATTAGAACTGTCATCCGGTCTCCTCCTTGATGTTGGGTGTTGCACCTGTAACGCTTCATATCATCCATTAACTTTGCCCCATAAAATATAGGAGTTGCGGAAAAGGTGCAAGGGAAATAGACTGTTGATGGCGCTCGAAGTTTTTCGTACACAGGGATGCCCCCATGTTTATTCCTGTGATGGGTTTTGCCGACACAAGAATAATCATCAGCAAAAGAGGAAAAAATCATGGGCTATGCCATCAGGAGCATTCTTCATAATAAAGCCAAAACATTGGAACCCTCATAAAGACGGGGCTTAAAGATATGGATGCAGCGATCCTGGACCTCATGCTTAACAAATGTACCTGAATCCAAGGAGAGACCTTTGAAATGAATCAACACAGACACTTGATGCTTTTGACCCTGTGGCTCATCGCCATCCTGGTCTGCCTGAATCTCGGTTGCAGCAACGAAGATTCCAAAACGGTGCCGCAACCGAAAATTATACGGGGATTCGCCTTCTTTGATTTGGGCGCCAATTCGCACTATTCGAGTGCCGTGCGCCGGAAACTGGGAGAAAAGCTCGGTTCCGATGCCATCAGCCGACAGAACGTCATTGATCTGACCCTTTATTCAAATGCGTTTTTCAAAAAACATTTTCCACAGCTTTTCAATCTGAACCGTCAGCTGAACCTACCCGAAGGTCAGCGCATCGAGCACAATACCACCAAGCTTATGTACCGCTATGCGCGTTTGAAAGAAACGCCCTTCATGGATATCATGCTTTATTTTTCAAATGATACGGGAAAACCCCTCTTTTTCAAGATATCCGCCGGCCCCGGCGCTGCAGCGATTGTTGAAGCCATCAAAGAAAAATATGGCCCGCCGGAACAGTTCGAATGGGATAATAAAGATGGTCGCACCCTTTTCTGGAAAGACGGCAAGGACTCCTTTATTGTATCATTGACCCAAGACAGGCTGGGCAACCCGGTGTATCTTTTCTGCATCTATTATGTAAACAATCTGGAGGAAATGCTGGCAATGGAAAAAGCCGGGAAACTGACTGAACAAGAAAAGGTACGCGAAGCCGGGGAATCCGCCTTTTAGGTTTTCGGCGATATCGTGACCATTTTAGAAAGGGGATTTCGATAATATGGCCCTTACCCCGGAAGATATCCGCAATGCAGCAAAGGCCATTCACGGCAGAATTGTAAAAACCCTTTGCGCCCCTTCTAAGATCCTTTCCGAGATTACCGGTGCGTCCCTGATTTTGAAATTTGAGAATCTCCAGTTCACGGGCTCCTTCAAGGAACGCGGCGCGCTGAACAAGCTGTTTTCCCTGTCCCCTGACAGTCGTAAAGCAGGGGTTATTGCCATGTCCGCGGGAAACCATGCGCAGCACCTGAGCACCTGGGGATCCCGGCGGTCATCATCATGCCCCGGTATACCCCCAACCTCAAAGTGGAACATACCCGGGCTTTTAATGCGGAGGTAATCCTCAAAGGAGAAGATTTCCATCATCCAGCGGGGACTCGTAAAAACAGGTCGTCTTGTCCGGCTGCGGGTGGAACTGAGGGACTTTCCCGGGGCCTTATCGGACGTGACCCGCCGCATCGCTGATGCTGAAGCCAATATTATGGAGGTTCATCACCAGAGAGCGTTTACGAATCTGCCCCTTCAGTCCGCCGAAGTGGGATTCGTGATACAAACCAGAGGACTTTCTCACCTTAACGCCATTCTGAAAAAGCTCAGATCTTCCGGATATCATATTGAAGCTGGAGAATCGTATTAAGGGAACTTCGAGCGCTTGCTATTCCTTACAGTGCCCATTTTGGGGTCAAAAAGGGTAATATGGGGTCTGAACCTATTTTTGGAATGTTAATCGGTAAATTTCAATAAGTTAGCGAGGCCTGGCCCCAATTCAAATTCATTTCCGGATGAAAGCTTCATTGTTGCCTCCGCAGCGTTAACGTGGTAATAAAACGGCCGAACGTGAACAGCTTTTTTACAAGGAGGCACTTGTCTTGAACACGCTTTCTTCAGCAATAGACGATACGTTGGTAAAATCGAAAATATTTGAGGCTTTTGTGGCCGGTGTGGATCGTGTTTCCGCCTGGGCCGACCTTTTGGACAGCATCAATGTTTTTCCCGTGGCGGATGGTGATACCGGCAGAAACCTGGTTATCAGCCTTCAACCGCTCAAGCAGTCATTTGAAAGCCGGGAAGAATTGGTTGAGGCACTGCTGCTGTCGGCGAGGGGCAATTCGGGAAATATCGCTGCGCAGTTTTTCAGCGCGTTTGTTTTAATTGAAAGCCTCAATGAACTAAACGAGAGTGCGGAACGGGGGCGGGACCTGGCCTGGAAAGCCGTTAAGGAGCCCAAATCCGGCACCATGTTGTCAATTTTCGATGCTTTGGTCGAGGCGCTTCATCACCACGATATGGTATCAAATTCAGAGGCTATTGATCAGGCCTTAGATATTTTAGAGCGAGCGGTTTTCCACACAACTGAACAATTGAAAGAATTGGCGGTCGCCGGCGTGGTGGATGCCGGTGCTCTGGGCATGTTTATTTTCTTTGACGGTTTTTTTAGCATACTGTTCAACCGTAATGTCAAATTCCGCTCTATTGTGGAAATATTTAATAACCTGCTTCATGTGGATCCATCATGGCGGACAGACGGTGACGAAGGATACTGTATTGATGCGGTAATAAAATTGGGTTCGGAGGATCTGAAAGATTCTCTTACAACCATTTCTCAAGTGGGAAATGAAGTGGTGACCATGGGGCACGGGGATTTTGTCAAGGTCCACCTGCACGCCGCTGATGAATCCGAGGCAAAGCGGCAGCTTGAAGGGATCGGCAATCTGGTGAACTGGGTATCCGACGACCTGAAAGCGCAGACGGCACGATATCTCTCCATGCCCAAGACCCAAGCCCTTCATATTATGAGCGATGCAGCCGGCTCAATTACCGGAATGGATGCCAAGCAGCTCGGGATCACACTGCTTGAAAGCTACGTCAACCTCGGTCCAAAAAG
>JAGHDR010000178.1 GCA_021159825.1 Deltaproteobacteria bacterium
CGTAAAGTGCATGGAGGAAAGTTGATCGAAGAATCTTCTCATGACAAGCCCTTGACAACCTTTATAGTAAGCATCAGAAAAGGGGTCATAACCGCAACAACCGATCGGAGGTCATCGGCCCGGGGATTCTTGCCGGGGATATGAAAAGCCGCCATCAAACAGAGGATGATCAATGTGGATTGAAAGAATGCGGGGCTCCAGTGCCAAAAATTACCCCATCCATTTTGACACCAGATAATGCCGGAGTATTCGGCACAAAGAAAGGCAACCGCGCTCAGCAACAGAAAATTCCGGCCTTGTTTAAACAGGGGATTATTGACCCTCTTGCGCACCGGTTCGCTTCTGAACCGGATGAAATGAGCAGATGAAAAAAGTGCGAATGACAGTGCAAGGCATCTGAACCCGTGAAACAGAACCACCCAGGGATAGGTGTGATGGTACCGGTGAGGGGGAGGCTCTTTTGAAAAAAACAGGGTAATACCGAAAAGCAGGAGAACCTCAATCCAGACCCAGGTCTTGACGTTCCATCTCCCTTCTTCGGCTCGGCAACAGAAGACGCCGAGGATACCGAGGACAAATGTTACGAACAGCAGACCGCCGAACATTTCAAAGAGAGGCGGCTGACCGGAGACCACTAAAACACCCACTAGAATCGATCCATTTGTGATCAGGGCCATAAGGGACAGTAAACAGGAAAGGCCATTCCATCTCATGAGACAGCTGAAGAACGTCAAAGCGTAAAGGAAAAAGACAATTACATATTCTGTTACAATCAGATCCGTCATTTAATTTCCAGTCTTTCGAACCCAGCCTTCGTTCTTGCCGGGTACGGGTTTCATTTAGCGCTGAAAAGAGTAGAGCCTTTTACCTTTTAGGGTCATTGTTTGTCAAGTTTTTTTTAATTCAAAAAAATTTCACGCTATAACTCCTAAATAACAACCATAACTACCCTTAAAGAACTTCTCTTGACCTATGGCTGTTATTGATTTATAAAGGCGGGTATACTTTTAACGCTGTAAAGGAGGATCAAAGCCCCATGGAGATAAAATCGCTGCTGAACACTCGGGAACTGGCACAATTTTTGGATATCAACGAAAAAATGGTTTATACGCTGATTTCCGAAAAGGGCCTCCCGGCGACCAAGGCCACTGGAAAATGGCTCTTTCCGCGTCATCTCGTTGAACAATGGCTGGAAACTCAGACCATCAACTTCCCAAAAAAACCGGAGACTCTGCCCCCCTATCACGGCCTGCTCATTATTGTCGGCAGCAACGATATCCTGCTGGACAGGACCATCTCTCTGATCAACCAACGTCACCCTGAAGAGATGGTGGCATTCGGGAACATGGGAAGTCTCGGGGGTATTCGGGCGCTGAGGCGGAATCACTGCCATATTGCTTCAAGCCACCTGATCCAGAAAGATGGGCAAGAATACAATTTCGGATTTGCCATGGAGGAACTGGAGCAGATGCCCGGCATCATCAATTTCTGCCGCCGGGAACAGGGATTATTGGTTGAAAAAGGTAACCCCAAGGGCATTGGGCGCGTGGCCGACCTCAATCAGGCCGATATCAAAATCATCAACCGCCCTTTAGGCACAGGAACCCGTCTGCTTCTGGACGAAGAGCTGGCCAAAGCCGGTATTGAAGGAAAGGGGATCGAGGGTTATACCCGGGAAGTATCCCGCCACCTCGACCTGGGGCTGGAAATTCTTTCCGGCCGAGCCCATGTCGGCCCCTGCATCCGGGCGGTTGCCGAACTCCTGGACCTGGATTTTGTCCCGATAAAATGGGAGAGTTTTGACCTGCTGATTCCCAAGGAACGTTTTTTTGACAAAGGCGTACAACAATTCCTGGGGTTTTTGAGCGAACCGTCCTTCAAAAGGCTGGGTGAGGATCTCGCCGGGTATGACTTGAGTTTTTCCGGAAAAATGCTTTTCCCTAAAGAATCATAACCAACCGATCTCGATCTGAGCCGGGGTCCACCGGCCAAGAAGAATAAAGGAAACCCCGGGGAAATGATCAAAAAGGCCACAAACAGCAGCCGCCACCCCTGAACTCATTTTCACATGCCGCCAACTGACCTCGATATCTCAGGGCTCTTTTCTGAACCTTGTTCGCCACCTTCAACGGCCACGTCTTTTTGGCATAGGTTTTACGGTTATATCCGCCGCGACCTTCATGATAGGCCAAATAAAGATTCCGCGCATTATTTTTGGATATGCCGCATTTCTTAACACTCAGCGAACAATACCATCCCACAAAATCGATGGCATCGCCGAAATCATCCCGATCAGCCCAGGAATTGTCCGTACTTTCCTGATACTCCTCCCAGGTCCCATCCAGTACCTGAGCATATCCATAGGCCGATGAAGGCCGGGGCCCGGGAAAAATCCATAAACAGGTGGTGCGGGGTGGCTTGGCATCTCCAATATACTTTGATTCCTGGTGCAGAATGGCCATCATCACCGGGATGGGAATACCCCATCTTTCATAGGAATCCGCTGCATCTTCATACCATTCATTGTTCTCCCGGAAAATCTCGCAGATGTTATCCGGATTACCGGGTGGGGTGGGGGTTGCGCACCCACAAAAAGCGCTGATGGTGAGGAAGGCAAAAACCATTCTCATCCGTTTGCACCACAACAAAAATAGACGTCTATCCCCCATCCCTATTTCCTTTTACTGACCTCATATGCCACTTCAACCGTGTCTTTAAATCCCGTTTCCACCCGTTTCAAAATTAAAACAGGCAAAAAGGCGGATGGAATAACCAGCTTCACGTCCATTTTTCCGGAACCTTTGATGCTGTTGAGGGGGATGCGGGTGGTATAGAGCGTCCGCATTCCTTCGAGAATTGTCTTGGGCCCAATGAGTTCGACTTTCGAAGGTTCGGTTTTTGCGCGAACAAGAATCAGACCCGAAGACAGCTTCCCCACCCAATCCGCCTGTATGGGAAAGGATTTTTTTATACGCGTGTCCATGTTCACATCCACCACCATGGGTCTCACCTCCTTCAAGGAAAGTCCGGGAGGAATCGAAAGATTTTTGTTGGTAATGGAAAATGTGTTGGCTCCTGCAACCGCCTTATCCAGATCCATCTTCACCCGGATTTGTTCGGGACGGATGGATTTTAAAAGTGCTCTTGATCCCTGCAGGAAAAGTCGAACCGAAGTTGCGGATGTATTCAAAAGTTCCATACCCGGTTTCTGATTGGCATACTCCACGGGAATGTCAAACGTTTTAATGGCATCAAGCCCCCTGCTGATGCTGAACCAAACACCGGAAACGATTAGAAGAGACACCAAAGCAGCGATCCTCAATTCAATCTTCCTTCTTTTCAAAAACCGGCTCTGGTTTTCCCGAATTCCCAAGTGCTCCCTGAGGGCGTTGACCAATTGCTTTTTTCCATCAATGGTCAACACGTCGAAGCCCCGGGTTATGGTAATCGCTCCCCGTTCTTCGGAAACGACAATAACCATGGCGTCGGTGGTTTCCGACAACCCCGCTGCGGCCCTGTGACGGGTTCCGTAAACACTGGGCAAATCCTTTCGATGGGAAAGGGGGAGAATAACCCCGACTTCTAAAACCCGGTTTCCGTCAATGACAGCCGCCCCGTCATGGACGGGGTTGTTGGGCCAGAATATGCTTTCAATCATTTCAGCGGAAACCCTGCCATCCCACGGAATCCCTTGCTGAACAAATTCCTCCAGGTCCTCTTTTCCGGGCAGAACCATAAGGGCCCCGATACGTCTTTTCGCCAGATTAAAGACGCTTTCGGTAATAATTTCCACCGGGGTTTTCATTGGTTTCCGGGGGAGACCCCAGAGAATCGCCCAGATGTTTCGTGCACGAAAAACGGATCTGATTTCGATCCTGAAAACCACAATAACAATCAGGGCGGCAACAGCGATAATGCCTTCCATCATCCAGCTGGTTAAAATGAGTCCCATGGACATGGCCATTCTTTGCAGAATCCAGAGAAGGGCAATCCCCACAAGCACTCTGAAGGCGTCCGTTCCTCGAAAAAGCGCGTAAAGGCGAAACAGGATGTAGCTGTTAAAGGCGATATCGATGAAATCCTGCCATCGAATGCTGGATATAAAAATCAGAAGTTTCTGCAACACCCATTACTCCGTAACGCTAAACCGCAGAGTCTTAAAAATTTTGCCTTCGGAATCCGCTATTTCCACTCTCCAGGGCCCCACGTCCATATTTCGAATGCGTATTTTACTGAAACTGGACCACTTGGGCGGTTTGAGGGTCAACTTTATTTTTTTTTTGGGCTGGTCTCGCTTAAACCAGGAGTGGAAAACAACTGTTTTTTTGGGCACCGGATCAAATGCCGTGAAGCAGGTGACACCCCCAAGCGCCACACTGAAAAGGATCGTTTCGTTGACAGGCGCCAGTTCTTTGAGGCCCTCGCACAGGACCGCTTTTTTAAGGGTTAGCCGGGGTGGCTTTTCAGGGGGTGAACCCTCACCCGCTTTATCACCATCAGCCCCGTGAACGCCTGGGGCAAAACAAAAAAGGACCGCAAAAAACAGGCATAAGGATTTTCTTTTGTTCCATATCCTTTTCATGAAAAAATTTTCCTTACAAGATGAAATATGATTTCATTTAAACTGAATGCCAACATACCAAAACCATCCTGTTTTTTCAATACATGAAAGCGGGTAAAGAATGAAGATCTTTCGTAGTTTTACATATGGACTTTGCCTGGTTTCTGTGACACAATTCTACAAGTTGAAAGGTGAAAGCGTTATCAGCTGCGCCCTTTGCGCTTTCAGCTTTGAACTCTCTCGAAAGGCACACCCCAGACCCCAGACAGATGTGAAAAAGCCATGGCGGGTTTGATCGATCTCTCCAGGAAAGGCTATTTCAAAAAAGGCCGGAATGTGCTTTTTATGCATACCGGGGGCACAATGGTCCTGCCCGTTTACCAAGACTATCTTCTTGCCCATCAAACCAACATCCCTGTTCTTAAAAAAGGGCTTTCCTAGGAGAAATCACCCCATTGTCCCTCGATGCCATCATTATTGCGGGTCAAGCGTTACACTATTTGCATCTTATCAGCATGGGTTGACCGGCTACATGGATGAGTGGCGGCACCGCACCATGGCATCGGAGGGCGTAATGGATCATATCAAGCGGGTTTTCGGCGCCCTTGAACATTCCTGCCCCATGTACAGAAACGACAACCTCGAGATGCTCCACGATGATCTCTTGCCGGCCGAGCGAAAACGGTTGTTCCTGGCCCGTCACCGGTTTTCAAAACGGGCAATCAAGGACAATCTTTCCGAAGCCGAAATCATAGAAGCATTCTCTTTTACTTTTTCTGATGGCAGTCCGGACCGCCCGGCTTCCGCAAGTTGACATTTTTTCAATTTCCGTGTTATAAATTTTCATCAATAATGATGATCGTGAATCCTACCAAAGAAAGGAGTTTCCTTATGCAACACGTACTGAAAAATGCAATCGCCCTTCTGGGTATTCTGGCCCTCCTGGCAGGATGTTCATTTTCCTATTCCAGCGGCGCTTCCAGTGATTCGAGTAAATCCAGTTCAGCCCCATCCGGCGCATCGGAATCAGACCCGAAGGATGCAAAAAAAAGCTTTATGAGTGATGTCGGCGCTTACACAACCAGTGCCGCAAAAGGCGGTGACGCTCAAGCCTATCTGCGGGAGTTGGGCAGTATTGCTGAGCAGCACGGCATCACCGATTGGGAACGGGACACAGCCACATACAATGCCATCGGCACCGGCCTGAGACGGGCCGGCATCAGTCGGGATGAAGTCAAAAATGTTTATTTCATCCAAGCCCTTGCGGCAAAAGAAAAAAACGCCCTTGTTCTCATTCTTGAGAGTTATCAACCTTGAAATTGGAAATTTGGTAACCCATTTACGTGCATTGTGTTTTTCCAAATTTCAAATCCCACTGCCAAGATGCGTGTATTCCGAAGATCTACCCTTTTTATAGGGATCTTCCTAATTCAGCTGACGTCTTTCCCTCGGCCGGTTCCGGCGGAGGGAGAGACATCAGCCCTTCCACCACCCTTTCAATTCATCTACATTGATGCCAATGTGGGCGGCTCAAGCGGCGGACACAGCGCCTTGCGCATCAACAACACCGTCTATCATTTTCAATATTTTCCCGATGGGCTGTTCAAACTGGTTCGAGAACGATGGCCCTATTTCCGGTATATCTATAACGACCTGGAAAACCGAACACTTTATGTGGCCCACATTCATATTGAAAACCGCGATCTTCAGACGCTTCAAGAGCACCTGGACCGATACTATCTGATTCAGAAAGCCCATATGTCGCGCCTGGGCGAACTGTCTGCGGACACCCAACTCCTGAATGATCTGAGCCGTGGCCATTTCCGGATGTCCGTCAATGGCGCGGGGCTATTTTCCTTTGACAGCCCCTCCGATGAGATCAGCACCCAACTTCGATCCGCGGTTATCGATACCTATGGAGAAAAATATTTAGAACGTACCATGGAAACCCTGGACAGGGACCTGTCGAAAATACCCCTTGTGGTCTCCAGCGTGGAACCGATTAACATCAACCATGACGTCTATCCGCCTCCAGTAAAGAGTTTATCAAAAGAATATGCGGAAAACCGGCTTAAACGGACTGCCCTGTGGGCTTTAGACCGGGCGTTGCCCGTCCGGGAAACCGAATTGACGGACATGAACCACTTCATTCGTCCCGGTGACCGGAAGGGATTGACAAAAAATGAGCGAAACAAACTTTCAGCCTATGCTGAAACCCTTAAGTCATCCGTGATCCATCTGCCGGCTTCCAGCCGGCCTGACTGGGGATATCCTTTACTTTTGGCCAATGCCAGATATCAGGCGGTCATGTGGTCCCTCAAACGAAACCGGCTCTATCTATTGGACCCTTTTTCGGAGTCCGCAAAATCCGTCCCCCCCCAAACATTCGAGGAAGACCCCACCGTAACCGCAAAGTTGGCTGATCGTGCTTGGCGAAAATACCGGGATATCAGCCGAAGTACCTTTGCCGGTCAATCCGTGGATAAGCGGGCCCCGGATGAACGGACCTATAATCGATTGGAGGAGGGTGCCGGGCGTTTTGCCGAGTTGGAAAAGGGACGTTTGACCGGAGACACCATTCGGGTTGCCTACGGTAGACTCATACCCTCCCGTTCGGGCATGACCCCCCTGCCCGCCCCCAATCTTTCTCGACAAACCATCAACCAATCACTGAGCAAAGCCCGCCTGAACCGGGACATCTATAATGATCAATTGAAGCGGTGCTACCCGTATAACCTGATCAACACCAATTGTGCCACCGAACTCATTCGGAATATCAATGCCCCATTTCAAAGCCAAAAACGGGCTACCAAAGCGCTGGGGAGAATCGTGCCGGGTAAAGATTTTGGATTTATCCCTTTCCGCCTGTTTGGCCTTGTGAAAGAGCGTTTTCGGATCACTAAAGTTGATGTGTTTCCCGGTTACAGAAAACGGATGCTGTTGCATGCGGCGCAAAATGAACCCGAAAACACGAGCCTCTACTTTCGTGAATGCAACACCCTGACCTCTACCCTCTATCCTGGTGTGGCAGGGGATACACCTTTTCTTTTTTTCACCGATGATGTGGTTTGGATTCGCCCCGTCTATGGGGCCATCAACGGGGCTTACGGTTTGATTGCCGCAGCTCTAGGCATTTTCACCCTGCCTCTGGATGGCGGTGATTTATCCCTGGCAGGCCTTAAAGGGACCCTGTACAGCCTGCCTGAGCTTTTTTTCTTTAACATCCGAAAGGGAAGTTTCAATTATGTGGATGACCCTGCCGATTCAGAAACTGAAACATTGGAACGATCTGCCCCGGCATTTGATCGGCACGTATATCCGTAAAACGATATCAACAACACTGGATACTCGACATAAGCCCAAGCGCAAACAGC
>JAGHDR010000221.1 GCA_021159825.1 Deltaproteobacteria bacterium
TCGCCAGGGAAAGCGATACAAGGTTGGGCATGCGGGAACCCTGGACCCCTTTGCGACCGGACTGCTGGTGGTTCTTCTGGGACAGGGGACTAAATTATCCCGGTTCATTATGGCCGGAGAAAAAGAGTATCTGGCTACGTTGGAACTGGGCGTAGAAACCGACACTTTGGATCCCACGGGGACGGTGACGGCTGTTCGTGATGTTCCCCAGCTGAGCCCCGACCATATTCGAGAAACGGCCAGACGGTATGAGGGGACGATTCAACAGACGCCGCCGGCCTATTCCGCTGTTAAGCATCAGGGCTTACGGGCTTATGCGTTGGCCAGGAAGGGTCTTCCGGTAAAGCTGAAGGAAAGGACGGTGACGGTCCATTCCATATCCATTGTTTCGGTTGATTTGCCGGATATTACCATGAAGATCAGATGTGCCGGCGGTACCTATATTCGAAGCCTTGCCGCTGATTTGGCAAGAGATTTGGGGTCAGTGGGGCGTCTGAAAACCCTGAGGCGGTTGAAAAGCGGTCCGTTTGATGTGGCAGGCGCCATTTCGTCCGGAGACATTTCATTCGGGTCCCTTGTTTCGGTTTTGGAAAAGGGGATCTCTTTACGAAACGCACTGCCTGAAATGGATGAAATAGAAGTGGATTCTGCGTTAGCGGAAAAAGTACGACAAGGATATCAGCCCAGTTGGAATGAATTATCCCAAGTAATCAATGATCAAGAGCGCTTCATGAAAATGATCAGTGGTGATAAACTTTTGGCGATTGTAAAGAAGGATGACGGGGAGGGCGGTCATGAAAAGGTGAAATTTGAGAGGGTGTTTAAGCTCAAAGTTCAAAGCTGAAAGTTCTAAGGGCGTACCTAATAACGCTTTGCGCTTTCAGTTCTATTTCGGAAACATCAATTTTTAGGAGGTACTAAAAGTGGTTTTGACAGCGGGAGCAAAGAAAGAAATTCTTGATCGGTTCAAGCTTCACGAAAAGGATACCGGTTCACCCGAGGTTCAGATTGCCTTACTTACCAGTCGGATCAAATACCTTACGGAACATTTCAAGGTTCATAAAAAAGATCACCACTCACGTCGAGGGCTGTTGAAACTGGTGGGCCAGAGGCGAAGACTATTGAATTATTTGAAAAAGAGAGATCTGGAGAAATACCGGACGCTTATCAAGGAACTCGGGATCCGAAGATAGTGCGATTGCTCAAACAATGCACTGAAAGGATATATGAAATAATGGTAAAAAATTGCTCGATTGAAGTTAATGGCCGGAATATCAATGTGGAAACAGGTCGTATTGCCAAACAGGCAAACGGGTCGGTCGTTGTTACTTCCGGTGAAACCGTTGTGCTGGTGACCGCCGTTGCAACAGATGAAGTTCGTGAGGGGATCGATTTTCTTCCCCTGACGGTGGAATATCTGGAAATGTCTTACGCCGGCGGGCAGATACCCGGGAATTTTTTCAGAAGGGATATGGGAAGGCCGGGGGAGAAACAGACGCTTATTTCCCGATTGATAGACAGACCGTTGAGGCCGTTGTTTCCCGATAATTATCATTATGAAACCCAGGTCATTGCCACAGTGCTGTCAACGGACAAGGAAAATGAAGCCGACATGCTGGCCATGCTGGGTGCTTCAGCCGCCCTTGAGATATCGGATATCCCCTTTCTGGGGCCCATTGCAGGGGTGAAGGTGGGAAGAATTGATGGAGAATTCGTGGCCAACCCCACCCTCAGCCAGCAGGCGGAGAGCGATATCAACCTGATCGTGGCGGGGAATCGGGATGGTGTTGTGATGGTGGAGGGCGGTGCCCAGTTCGTCAGTGAATCCGACATGATTGATGCGATTTTCTATGGTCACCAGACCATCCAGCCCCTGCTGGACATGCAGGAGTCCCTCAAAAAAGAGGTGGGAAAGTCAAAAAGAACACTTCTCGATGAGGTGGTGGATACATCCCTTCAAGCTCAAGTTGACCAGATGGGGGAACCTTTGCTCAAGGAAGTGTTGACCATCGCCGACAAGATGGAACGACAGCAGAAAAGGCGTGATGTCCAAAACCAGGTTGTAGAGGCCCTTTTGGAAGCCCATGAAGGACGGAAATCAGAAATTAAGGATTTTTTCCACTCCCTCGAAAAGAAAATGATTCGTGGAATGATTTTGGATGAGGGAAAGAGGATCGACGGGCGTTCTTTTAATGAAGTGCGACCTATTGAATGTTTGGTGGGGCTTCTGCCGCGCATCCACGGATCGGCGTTGTTTACCCGCGGGGAAACCCAGGCCATGGTGCTAACGACCCTCGGTACGGAAAGGGATCGGCAGAGAATTGAATCCATCTTTGGAGAAGAGATGCGGTCTTTTATTCTGCATTATAATTTCCCACCTTACAGCGTTGGTGAGGCCAAGAGACTCGGCGGCCCCGGACGCAGGGAAATCGGCCACGGTTCACTGGCCAGAAGGGCCCTTCTGCCCGTGGTGCCGAACGAAGATGAATTCCAGTACTGTATCCGCGTTGTATCTGAAATCCTGGAATCCAATGGTTCTTCCTCCATGGCCAGTGTTTGCGGGGGTTGCTTATCCATGATGGATGCGGGGGTTCCGATCAAGGACCTGGTGGCCGGCGTAGGCATGGGACTGGTGGCGGAAGGGGACAAAGTTGTGGTGTTGACCGATATCCTGGGGGATGAAGATCACTATGGGGATATGGATTTCAAGGTGACCGGTACCCGTGAAGGCATTACGGCGCTTCAGATGGATATTAAAGTCGAACGGCTTACCCGGGAGGTTATGGAACAGGCCCTGGAGCAGGCCAAGGAGGGTAGACTTCATATCCTGGAATGTATGAGGGAAACCATTTCAAAGCCTCGGAATGAGATCTCTCAATATGCGCCCATCATCACAAGCGTCAAAATCAGCCCCGAAAAGGTGCGGGTTTTGATCGGTCCGGGCGGGAAGGTCATTCGGGAAATATCCAATGTCTCCGGCGCCAGGATCGATGTGGATGACGAGGGTGTGGTGACCGTGTCTTCACCCGACAAGGAGTGTTCGGATGCGGCTCTGAAAA
>JAGHDR010000289.1 GCA_021159825.1 Deltaproteobacteria bacterium
AAAGGGTAATGAAAAACTTATGCAGGCCACCTTCAGGGAGGCTGGAGGTCAGGCATTTACGGACATGTACGGCGATTATGAGGGAACCCTTGAGCAGGTTCTGCAGCTGCCCATGGAGAATAACCACCAGCGGGCCGTATTTGTGGCCTCGCTCAATGCGGTGCTGCGGTATCTGGGACGAATTGAGGGATCCATCCATTGCCGGGATGAGGAACCGGTACAATGCGGAAAAGCCCTGGTTCCTTACCTGAAGGACCGGTACGCCGGTGCCAGAATCGCGCAGGTGGGATTCCAGCCGCGAATGGTGGAAACCCTAGGCGGTTCGCATCCTCTGCGGGTACTGGATATGGATCCCGACAATATCGGCGCCCGGAAGTTTGGGGTAACCATCGAAAGCGCCGACAATACCGAAGATGCCGTCAACTGGGCCGATTTGATCCTGGCCACGGGAACCGCCCTGGTCAACGGCACCATAACGTCTTTGATGAACAAAAAGCCCATTGTCTTTTACGGTACTACCGTGGCGGGGGCGGCCCATTTGATGGGTTGGGAACGATTCTGTCCCTGTAGCCATTAAGCGATTGCCATGGGCATAAATGGGCCGGCAGAGCACTTTTTGTCCCGGAAGATGGGGGTAAACCGGTAAAAATCGGGCAGCCGGTTTAAGGGGTTTTGCGATGGCAAGCAAGTTCAAGTCTTCGGCGACAGTCATTCCCATTGACCAGTCCGTGGGAACCATCCTGGCCCACGATATCACCGAAATCAGGCCCGGGCAATTCAAGGGGCCGGCTTTTAAAAAAGGACATATCATCCGGGAAGAAGATGTGCCCCATTTGAAAAGGGTCGGGAAAGAACATCTATACGTTTTGCACCTGGAACCGGGAGAAATCCACGAGGATGACGCGGCGTTTCGCCTGGCAAGTGTCCTGGCCGGCAAAGGCGTATTTTTTGATCCCCATCCTTCCGAGGGAAAAATTCAGCTGAAAGCGAGTCATCGAGGTCTTTTTAAGGTGGACGTGGCGGCTCTTACCCGCATCAATCTGGTGCCGGATATCAGTTGTTCCGCCAGGCATACCAATTCCGTCGTCGAAAAGGAGGACGTCATTTGCGGTGTGAGGGCTGTTCCCCTGATCATTGACGAGGAAAACCTCCAAGCCGCTGAAAATATTGTCCTGGCAGTGGACGACTTTTTCTCTGTAAAACCTTTTCTTGCCCTCAGATGCGGCATTGTGATTACCGGGAATGATGTGTTTTCAGGGCTCATCGATGATAAATTTGCGCCCATCATTCGGAAGAAATTGCAAAGTTATGGTTGCAGTATCATGGGGATTGCCTTTGCTCCCGATGACAGGGACCGTATTGCGTCTGAAATTAACAGATTCCTTCAAACGGGTGCTGAAATGATCGTGGTGGCCGGCGGTATGAGCGTGGATCCCGACGACATTACGCGCGTGGCCATTGCGGATGCCGGGGCTGAGGACGTGGTTTACGGGACCCCCGTACTGCCTGGCGCCATGTTTCTGTATGGACGTTTTGGAGATGTTCCCGTCATGGGACTGCCGGCCTGTGTTCTTTTTTTCCGAGCCACGGTTCTGGATCTTATTCTGCCCAGGGTTCTGGCGGGCGAATTGATTACCCGGGAGGATCTTGCGGCCATGGCCCACGGGGGCCTGTGCCTGGAATGCGAACCGTGTCATTTCCCCCAGTGTTCATTCGGAAAATAGTTTGCAGGGTGCAGGGGGCAGGATGGTTTTCTGCACCATGTCGTTAACAGTTTACACTTTATAGGCATGCAGCCAAAAAGGGAGGGGTCAACAATGTTCAGCCAGAAAAGAATCGTCATCAAGGGGGCCGGGGACCTTGCCACCGGCGTGGCCGCCCGGTTGTGGCGAAGCGGTTTCCCTGTTATGATGACCGAAATTGAGCAGCCCCTGACCGTTCGCCGGAGTGTTTCGCTTTCCGATGCGGTCTATGAAGGGGAAACAACCGTGGAGGATATGACCGCCCGGCGGGCTAAGGGCCGCAGGGATATCCTGAAAGCGCTGGATGATCGGTTGATTCCCGTCATTGTGGATCCGAAAGCAGAAATGGTTAATGAAATGGAGGTCTTTGCTGTAATTGACGCCATCATGGCCAAGAAGAACCTTGGCACCCACATAGATGATGCGATCTTTGTGGTGGGTCTGGGACCCGGGTTCACGGCAGGCGATGATGTTCACGCTATCGTTGAAACCAAGCGGGGGCATACCCTGGGCCGGGTCATCCGGCAAGGATCGGCAATCCCCAATACCGGCATTCCCGCTAAAGTGAAGGGGTTTGGTTCGGCGCGCGTCATCCGGGCGCCCGGACCGGGCGTTTTAAAGGGTGTACTCTCCATCGGGACCCATGTGGAAAAAGGCGATATCGTTGCTTATGCCGGGGATATGCCCATTCCGGCGCCCATTTCCGGGATGCTGCGCGGATTGCTCCATGACAGCATATTTGTAGAGAAAGGTCTGAAAAGCGGCGATGTGGACCCAAGGGATATTCAGGAAAGCTGC